>JAFEGQ010000082.1 GCA_018239785.1 Verrucomicrobiota bacterium | reverse complement strand
TGCAACGACCGCCTCATTGACCGACTCTCCCATCGGAGGAACTTTAATCTCTATTTTCATGTTCCAAATACTCCGTCCATCAAAGCCTCCAGTTGCGCTTTATGCTTCTTAGGAGATCCTGTCGCTGGGCTCGCGCTGCGCGCACGCCCAACATAATGGGCATCGTTACCCAAAAGCGGCCGAATGAACTCCCATGCCCCCATATTTTGAGGCTCCTCTTGCACCCATAAGAGCTGCTCATAGCCGCTGTATTTTTTCAGTAGCTCTTGCAACTTCTTGTCATTAAAGGGGTAAAGTTGCTCAATCCGAACAATCGCGACCTCTTGGTTGTTCCGCTTTTGCCGCTCTTCGATCAGATCGTAATAGAGACGCCCTGTGCAAAAGACCAATTTACGCGTCACCGCAGGGGGCGTGAGATCGTCTAACATCTCTTGAAATGCCCCTTCAGAAAAATCGCGCAAGCTGCTGACACAATGGGGATGGCGCAGCAATTGCTTAGGGCTAAAAAGAATCAAGGGTTTGCGCGAAGGGAGAAGCACTTGGCGGCGCAGCAGATGAAACAGTTGAGCTGGTGTGGAAACATTGCAAATGCGCAAATTCCCTTCCGCTGCGAGCTGCAAAAAGCGCTCCATCCTCGCAGACGAGTGCTCAGGCCCTTGCCCTTCATAACCGTGGGGTAAGAGAAGGGTCAGCCCTGATAAACGGTGCCACTTTTGCTCAGAAGCGCTGATAAACTGGTCGATGGCAATCTGAGCCCCATTGCAAAAATCGCCATACTGCGCCTCCCAAATCACGAGGGCATCGTAGTAATCCAGGCTGTAGCCAAATTCGAAACCAAGCACCCCATACTCTGAAAGGGGCGAGTTAAAGACATCAAATCTCCCTTGACGAGCACCTAAATGATTTAAAGGAAAATATTTCCGATCAGAAATCTGATCCCTCCACATCGCATGGCGATGGCTAAAGGTCCCTCGCCTGGAGTCTTGGCCAGAAAGACGCACATGGTGCCCCTCTTCAAGAAGAGTGGCGAAAGCTAAATGCTCCCCTAAGCCCCAATCGATATGGGCAACATCGAGCTCTCCCATCACTATGGCAAGGCGATCTTTTGTCACCTTCTCTACTTTGCGATGCAGAGCAAACCCTTCGGGAATCGCGGTGAATTTCTTCGTCAGTGCCCTTAAGCGCTCAACACTCACCTTGGTATCTACATCAGCAAAAAGATCTGCTTCCCAATTGGCTCGCATTGCCCCTTCCCACTCTGGGTCGAAATGCTCCTTAAATGGCTGCGTCTTGAGATTTTGAACATCTTCGAGCTCTTTTTGCAGCTCAGCTTTAAATTGCGCTTCCAACTCTTCTGCGATCTTCTGCTCAATCACGCCCCTTTGAATGAGCACATCTCTGTAAATTTCTCGAGGGGAATTTTTTTTTCTAATAAGTTGATATTCAAGAGGCTGTGTAAATGCGGGTTCATCCGACTCGTTGTGACCATATTTGCGGTAGCAGTTGAGATCGATAAAAACATCGCAGCCAAACTTTTGTCGCAGCTGGATAGCGAGGAGGGCCGCCCAGACACAACCTTCAGGATCTTCCGCATTGACATGGAACACAGGGGCAGAAAAGGCACGAGCGATTTCGGTGCAGTAACGTGTCGATCTCGAATCCTGCGGGAGAGTGGTAAAACCAATCTGATTATTGATGACGACATGGATGGTCCCCCCCACCCCATAGCCGGGCAGACGGCTCATTTGCATCGTTTCATAGACAACCCCCTGCCCTGCAAGGGCCGCATCGCCATGGATCAGGATAGGGGCGATCCGCTTCATCGTTTCAGCGTCCCCCTTTCTCACCTGTTTAGCGCGACATAAACCCTCAACAACGGGATCGACCGCTTCGAGGTGGCTCGGATTTGCGGCTAAATTCAAGCGGACCTTGCGCCCGTTGGGAGTCTCCACATCCGCCGCATATCCCTTGTGATATTTCACATCGCCGCTCCCTTCGAACGACTCTTGGATCAGCGAATCCTCAAATTCGTGAAAGATATTCGCATAGGCTTTATTGAGGATATTACAAAGGACGTTCAGCCGCCCCCGATGGGCCATGGCGATCACAAATTCCTCGATCTCCTCTTCGGCGCCTCCCCGAATGAGCGCCTGGAGAATAGGGATTAGCGTTTCACTCCCCTCAAGAGAAAAGCGCTTTTGTCCCACATATTTCGTATGCAAAAAAAGCTCAAAGAGCTCAGCGCGATTGAGGTCGTGGAGAATCTCCTTTTTCTGCTCGATGGAAAATGGGGGGGCAAAGCGGGAAGGTTCGACCTTCTCTTGCAACCAACTCTCTAAAGCGGGGCGCTGCAGCCCCATGTATTCCACTCCAATGCGCCCACAATAGATCTCGCGCAAGGCGTTGATGATCTCAGATAGAGGTGCCTCTGGAACTTCTAAAAAACCGCAAGTAGGAAAAGGGGTCGCTAACTCCCCCTCTCGGAACCCCAATGTCTCAAGGCGCAATTGGGGCACTTCGTCGATCGGATGGACATCGATGGGGTTGAATTTGGCCAAAAGATGGCCATAGGTGCGGTAGGCATAGATGAGAGAATGGACCCGCAAGTCCCCGGGCGCCTGAGCAATGCTTCCTTGAACCTCGCTTAAACCGAACTCCATCCCCTCAAAAAAATGGGCCCATGAGGAATCGACGCTATCGCGGTCTTTCTTCCACCGATCGTAGAGTTCCTCAAGTAAATGTAAATTAGGGGGCCCTTTGTAGGGCTCAAGCTCTTCTTCCACAGTGCCACTTCCTCTCTCCGCAAGATGCATAGTATGCTTTTTTTTAACAATCCCAACAGAGGCGACATCTTAAGATTTAGAAAACTTTCCGTTGCAAGCAATTTTAAAGTAGTCGATAAGGTCTCTCTTGCTCTCGATGATGGAGGTCCTTTTGATGCGTTTCTTACTCCGCTTGGTCCTCTTCCTTTGCTTCTTCTCCATTGCAAAAGGGGATCCCCATTTAAAGCGGAACATCTGCGGGGATTATGTCAGCGAAGCCTACATCCGAGAAAAGTCCGACCTTTGCCCTCTTGAAGACCTCGAAAGAATGGCTCCTTACTTCCCTCTGATCCCTAAGCCCTTTAAAGCAACCGGAGGAATTTGTTGGAGCTGTGGGCCTCGACTTTGTACAACATTGTGACCGACGTCGCTTCGCGCCGTGCCACAATATTGCAAAAATATAAATTAGTTTATCTGTAAATTCCCAAGATCAAGCCGCCTGTAGCACCCTCCTGATGATC
>JAFEGQ010000081.1 GCA_018239785.1 Verrucomicrobiota bacterium | reverse complement strand
GATGAGGCCTTTCTTCTCATAGCCTATTCTGCTCCAATGCGCGCAAGCGCAAGAGCAGCCCGAGACTTCTACTTGCTAACCTCATGCTTTCGCTCTCCTCATCAATTTCGAAAGAGGTCTAATGAGCTAAAAAGCCATCATATGCCTTCAGGGCCTCCTCCTTCGTAGGCGACATGTACATCTCATGGATCATCCTCTTGGCATTGGGTTGCACGCGCTTGGGAAGCTTATCTAGGATGTTTTCCCTTGAGAGTTTGGCAACGAACCCAGTTCTTAGCCTATTTCAGAGCTGAAATTTTCAGCAACTTTAAAGACCGTAGCGCCTCCGGCACAGCTCAATCTGTAGATGAGAGAAGGCCATGATGTCCTCCTCATTACCTGGATCCCAAGCTGAGAGCTCTTTGATGACTGCTTCGCGGTCTATCAGGTCGGCAGCTTGGCCTAAATGAGCCCAGGCAGCTGCTCCTTCGGCATAGCCTAAAGCCCATAAGCATTCGTCAGGATCGTGTTTGATTTCAGGGAGAGTCAATGAGAGCTTTGCAAGAGGAGAAAGCGGCTCGGTAATATCTCGATGAGAACGCAACGAGACTTTGATTCTTAAAGAGACGCCAGGCTCAAAACGAGAATCCACTCCATAGGCATGGGCAGGGTGGACTAAAATTTCGCGCGTCTCTCTAGGACGCATTCCCACAATCGCATGGGACATGCCAGGGATAAGCTCAGCAAGAGAATGCTGCACATCTCTCCCACAGGTATCTTCATAAGAATGATCTTCGGAAGAGGTTCCCTCTATAGGAGTGATGGAGTAGGAAATAAGGACTGTTTTTGTCTCTTGAGACACAGGTGTTCCTATGCCTGGCTTAAGGGTGCGGTAATAGAGTTGTTGAGGCACTACCTCTGCCCACTCTGAGTCAATTGAGCCAAAGAAGACATCGCTTGCAGCAAGGTTTTGATGGGCAAGAACCGCATACTCAGCCTCGCAATAGGAGAAAAGAGGGTTATCAATGGAAGGCTCTTCTAGCCCCTGGAAGCCAGCAATCAGCCCTGCTCTATAGGCAGCGGCGTCTTCAAGGGTTCCGCGCACCAGGGCTGTAGCAACGGCGCGATTCATCGAATGTCGATCAACAAGGGGATTACTTAAAGCAGGAGTAATCGTAAGGTCAATTTTCGAAACGCCAAGAAGTAAAGCGAGGGTCTTTTGCAGAAAATCTTTACTCGCGAGTAAACATTTAGCTTTATCGGCAGCTGCACAATAGCGACGCAACAACTGCTTTGTTTCTCTAGAATCTGGAATGCAACCAAAAAGCGGAATGGACTCGCCTTTGCCTTTAGGATGCTTCCATGAAGAAGAAGAACATGTTTTTACTAAGAGGGCCTCCTCTTCTTCCAATGAGCAATAGCCAGGAGTTGGATGGGGTGGTGAATAGAGGGGAGTCCAATCCCATACAGCAAAATGTGGTGCATTATGGAATTTAAAAGTTGCAAAAGAGTAGGATCGAAAAGGGACAGATAGTCTTTCAGTAGCCGGTAATTCAATCTGTTCGATTCGTGCATAGAAAGAACTGTTATCTTTTCCAAAGCCAAGCAAAATGCCAAAAAGAGCCTTATTGAAGCGAAGCACTTTTAAAGGATTCACTCCAGGAGTTAGGAACTCCTGTAGAAGCCCTTCAGGCGTCAATAAGGGGCCTAAAATGGCTTGAAAAAATAGAAGGTTTTCTTCAACAACAGTTAGGAAGGCTGCTTTATTGACCCAGAGAACAATATCTCCCCAATCGGTTGTGCCTGGAATGAAAGCAAAGGGGGCCTCCTCACTTGCTATCCGATTCCATACTGATAGAAACTGCCGATAGCATGAGCTCATAAGGGTAGATGTGCTATCAATGATGCAATTAGCAGGTTGACCATCAAGTCCTTCAAGGCATACGGGTTTGTCTCCGAAAAGGACTGCTCCAAGCTGTGAAGGTTCAAGGCTCATTTGTAAGGTCAATTCTGCTATCTTCGCCTCCCCCTCATCAAAGGCAAGAGAAAAAGCATAGAGAGTAGAACTGCTTGCAATTGCAAAAGTCAGCAAGCAGAATCGGACTATTAAAAAAATAAAATTCTTATTTAATAGCATTTTTTACCATACAAAGGGCATCCTATGTTAGGACATTTCCCATCCCAGCTCCGCGCACAACATTCTTTACAGAAACCACGTTCTCTCAAAACCTCAGCAACGAAACCAGTATCTGTGTGAAAAAGAGCAGAGGCTGGAAAAAGAGCTCCATCATGAGCAACGAACAGTCCATCCTCGATCACGATGATCTGATCCTTTGAGACGGCAATGTGTTCCGGCGTTTCTTGTACAGCGGGTGCAGTGGCAAAAAGAGATGAAGTGAATGCAATGGCGATTAAGACAAGTATTTTCATAGAAGCCTTCCTTATTTGAAATGGGTAAAAAAACGGTTTTCAGCCTATTTCAGAGCTGAATTTTTAGCAAACTTAGCCCAAGTTCAGCAGCAGCTCCCGCTGAAGGCAGGAGCTGCTGGCCAGAGAGATGGTAGTGAAGCGAAAAATCTCTGGAGGCACCCGGAGCGCAGAAGGGAGGAGAAGCCGAGATACCTTTGTGAGTCTGAAAAAGACCTGTGTCAAGCTCGGGATCAGTTTTTGGAGATATTTGCAGGATAGGACTGCCCAGGTCTTCGAGATCCCTATGCTAGGGCAAATCATCTTAACTCGTTCTACTCAACAGCCCAGCGGGCCTTAAAGGGCCCATGAATTCGAGGTAAGGGGGGGGGCCCTCGGGGTCCTTACCTCAAGTTTATGAGCACTTGCCTGAAACCCATCAGTTTTTGTTTCATATTTTTCCTTATCGTCGTGAAGAATTCTATCCCTTGTTCGAACAGTTTCTTCGCCAAATCTCCTGAAATATACCCAATTAACTTCAAAAATTGGTTTTTC
>JAFEGQ010000080.1 GCA_018239785.1 Verrucomicrobiota bacterium | reverse complement strand
TAATACCAATTCCCGAATATAAAATCATAAAGTGCACCTGCATTTTGCCGAGGACCAAAGCTTGGAGTTCGAGCGCAACTCATGCAGTTGCCGAGAACGAAAGCGCAGGCCCGCAGGTAAAAGGCGGCTGCAATTTATGATTTTATATTCGGGAATTGGTATAATTGGGAATCCGATGCTAATCGCCCACGAATTGCTGATATTGTGTAAAAAACCATTGGAATCCATATTATTAAATTTTAATTTCAGGTCATTCTAACACGTCAAACAAAACAAAGCAATCCCTCTCAATTGCTATATTTATCAGACAAAACTGATCCAAAGCTGCTGGCGAATTGAGCATTCTCATAAAGCCCCAGCACAACCGGACTCACCTTAGCGTGGTCAGGAAATTCCTCCGCAAAAGTCTTGAGATCCTTAAATTGTTTCTTCCTCACAAAACGAACCAGTGTGTCCAAGTGTCTAAAAGATCTTTCACCATATTTGAGTTCCCCTCCTCTTGCTAGCCATGCCTCTATCAACGAACTCCCCGTGAGAGCTACCGCTCCAAAAATGGCTTTCCGATGTTTTCTAAATTTGGCGATAAGCACTGTAGCTGTTATGGCAGCAATCGCGCTGATGACGAGAAATTCGATGGTAGCTTTTCGGAACATCTCCGCAGTATCGTTATCTTGCCAGGCGCACTTTTCGAGAAGCTTGCCGCGCACCTCTGTGAGATCTTCGAACAAAGCGCCATCTTTCTTGTCGTTAGATGCAAACCTGTGATCGAGGTTCTCTTTGTGCGCTTTCAACTCCTCCCTCAACTCTTGATAGACTAACATTTTCCGAATGTCATCATCGCTTGGAAACATAGGAATTTTTAAAAACAAATAACTTATTTTTTTCAACAAGCTCTTGATCTTTAATTTCTTGCGGACTCTCAGATGTCATCTGCCTACCTATTGCCGCTATCGCATTGAAAACCATGGGAATACTCCACTATTAAACTTTATACTAATGTTGTCTTAACATGAGCCTTAGAAAAAGTCGAACAATTATTAAAAAAAGATGAGGCATCCACAACATGGAAACGGAGGTGCTGTTAAAAACACAAGCAGCGGGATAAGCAGGAGCACTCATCGATCGGTAGTGTAAATAATATTTTTAAATCCTCGAGACACTTCCTGTTTTATCTTGCCACTGAAGACGCTCCTGCCTATCCTGTTATTTTCTATTCCTGAAGGCCCCAAGACTAGAAAGGATCTTTTTATGAGAGAGAAAAAGCCTGATAAAAAAACTTTAGAAGCTATTCGTGAAGTGAACGAGAAGGGCGGAACCCGCTGTGACTCTATTGAAGAGTTTTGGGAAAAGATGGGAATGAATCCCCCTATTCATAGCAAAGGCGAAAAGAGCGGCGATGGATCGGACAGGGGCCATGCTCTCTAAGGGCTGCCTGATGCTGAGGCGTGCCATACCCCTTATGCTGGTCAAAGCCATAAAGGGGATATTGCTGATGGTATTCCTCCATCAGCCGATCCCTCGTCTCTTTGGCCACAATCGCTCCCGCACAAATCGAGATCGACTGCTGATCGCCGCGAATGATTTTTAGACAGGGAATGCGATGAGGAAGATGGAGGCCATCGACGAGGAGATAGTCAGGAGAAGTGGAAAGAGCATCGACAGCGCGCTGCATCGCCAAAAGGGTCGCATTCCAAATGTTGAGCTCGTCAACGAGGAGATGATCGACAATCCCCACTCCGTAAAGAATATCGGGATCCGAGGTGATCTTTTCAAATAAAGCGATACGGGCAGAGCGGGGCAATTTCTTGCTGTCGTCAATGCCTCGCAACTGCTTGGAAGGGGGCAAAATGCAAGCACCTGCCACCACAGGCCCAGCTAAAGGGCCTCGCCCCGCTTCATCAATCCCTGCAATACGAGTAAAGCCCGCAGAGCGGGCTTTACGTTCAAAACAGTGAAGATCTCTAGCTCTCGGAGGCTTAAGACTTTGCACCTTTTGCTTCTTTCGTGCGACGGCCAATCGATTCTTTCACCTTGGCTTTCTTCCCCGATGTGCCACGCAAATAGTAGAGCTTAGCGCGGCGCACTTTCCCGTGTCTCGTCACCTCGATCTTCGCAATCTTTGGACTATGAAGCATAAAAACCCGCTCCATCCCCTCTCCATAGGCGACGCGATGCATCGAAAAGGTCTCCGATAACCCCGCCCCTCTACGAGCAATCACGGTCCCCGTAAAGACCTGTAATCTCTCTTTTTCCCCTTCAATGATCCGTTGGTGAACACTGATCGTGTCCCCAATTTCAAAAGTGGGAATGTCTGTCTTGAGCTGAGCTTTTTCCAGCTCCTCCATCAATTCTCCTCGACTCATCTTCGTTCCTTCAAATCTGGGCGCACAAGCGCTGTTTTTTTTAAAGCTTGTTGTCTCCTCCACTGCGCAATCTCAGCATGGTTGCCGCTGCGCAAAACAAGAGGCACTTCCTTCCCCTCAAAAACCTCGGGGCGGGTGTATTGGGGATAATCAAAAATCCCCTGCTCAAAAGAGTCCTGCAATGCCGCCTCTTCATGTCCCAATACCCCTGGGAGATAGCGGATAGAGGCATCGAGGACGACAAGGGCCGCTAAACAGCCGTTCGTAAGGACATAATCGCCAATGCTCACCTCTTTATCGACCCTCTCCCCTAAAGCCCGCTCATCAATCCCTTCATAATGACCACAAAGAAAGATGAGATGCTCTTTAAGTGCAAACTCCTTACACAGACTAGGCGTCAACCGCTCTCCTTGGGGAGTCAAGTGGATGACATAACTCCCTTCCCCCCTCACTGCATCGAGCGCTTTGGCGACCGGCCCTGGCATCATCACCATCCCCGGCCCCCCCCCATAAGGGCGATCATCGACACGCCGATGTTTATCTTCAGCGAAATCGCGAATGTCCACAAAACGGACATCGATCAGCCCTTTTTCGCGAGCAATACGAAGCATGCTCTCATCGAGCGGCCCCCGAAAGTACTCGGGAAAAAGGGAGAGGAGATCAATTCTCACGCCGAAGCTCTGCGAGCCGCTCTTTTTTTAGCCGTTTCTTTCTGCTTGCGTGCAAGCAAACGCTCTCTCATCCGCTTCACCACCTCAGGGGCCGCTTTGGCCACAAGAGCTTCTGCTTTGTCTGTCAGTTGAGCTCCAAGGTTTAGCCAATGCTCAACCCGATCAGCCTTCACTGATAACGTAAGTTCCTCTTTTTGCTCCACGGGGTTGTACCAACCTACGATTTCAAGCGACCTTCCCTCACGCGGGCAACGTCCGTCCAAAACCACAAGACGATAAAAGGGGCGATTCGTACGCCCTTGCCGCCGCAGGCGAATCTTCAACGCCATCCTTGTCCTCCAATTAATTGTTTCATTTTTGGTGCATTTTTCATGAATTGCTTTGCTTGTCTAAAACTTTTTACGAGGCGATTCACCTCATCGAGCGATTGACCACTGCCCCGCGCGATCCGTTTGCGCCTTGGCATGATGAGCTCTTCCTCTTCGCGCCTCTCCTTCAATGTCATCGATAAGATCACAGATTCAGTACGGCGCAACTGCTCATCGCTCCCCTCAAGGGCGCCCATATCGAGCCCCTTCATCATCGGAAGCATCTTGAGGATCTTCTTCATCGACCCCATCTTCTTGACCATGCGCATCTGCTTGAGATAGTCCTCATAGGTAAAAGAAGCTTTGAGGAGCTTCTTCTTCATCTGCTCCGCCTCTTCCTCAGTCACATGGGCTTGCGCCTCTTTGACGAGTTGGACGATATCTCCCATCCCTAAGATCCGATCAGCCATCGATTGGGGGTTAAAGAGCCGTAAGTCCTCGAGTCTCTCCCCGACCCCCTCAAATTTCAGCGGTTTTCCGGTCACTTCGCGGATCGAAATCGCAGCGCCTCCGCGCGTGTCCCCATCGAGCATGGTCAAGACCGAGCCGGTGATCGCTACTTTCTCGTCGATCGCCTTAGCGCTCGTTAAAGCATCTTGGCCCGTGGTCGCATTGGCGACAAAGAGAATTTCAGAAGGAGACAATAGTTTTTTTAATTCACCCAACTCCTCCATCAAAGGGGCATCGACATGGAGTCGACCGGCTGTATCGACAATCAGGACCTCTAAACCCTGCGCTTTGGCCCAACTCAGCCCCTGTTTGGCAACTTTTAAAGGATTTTTTTCCCCATCAACGGAAAAAACGGGGGTGCTGATCTGTTGCCCAAGAACCTTCAATTGCTCAATCGCTGCAGGGCGCTGAAGATCACAAGCGACAAGACCGCAGGGGCGCCTTAAAAACTTCGCCAATTTCCCACAAAAAGTGGTCTTTCCTGAACCTTGTAACCCGCACACCATCACAATCGCAGGAGAGCCTGTGAGCTTTAACTCTGCTTCTCCCCCTCCCATCAAAGAGACGAGCTCGTCGTGAATAATTTTTATAAACTGCTCGGTGGAGCTGACCGATTTCGTCACCTCTTGTCCAAGAGATTGCTCCTTCACCCTCTGAATGAGCGCCTTGGTGACCCCATAATGGACGTCTGCCTCGAGCAATGCGACGCGCACTTCGCGCACAGCGTCAGCAATATTCTCCTCCGAGAGGGTCTTTTTACCCGCTAGCTTGGAGAAAACTCCTTGTAACCTTTCACTCAAAGCACCAAACATGGAAGAAAAATAGGCGATTTAATCTACTTTTTCAAGTGAAAAGAACCGTTCCATCCCCGACCAGTCATTTGAAACGGTTCCATTTTTCCATTGAGGGCTTTTAAACAAAGAAGTAACGGCCTCTCCTTGATGATCTCCGAGCTCAAACCAGACCCTGCCTCCCGGCCGCAAATAGGGGTGCAATTGAGCCTTAAAGCGCTCATAACACTCCAACCCACTCTCTCCAGCAAACAAGGCCAAATGGGGCTCAAATTGCCGTATCTCAGGCTGGAGACTTAAAAGCTGACCCGTTCCGATATAAGGGGGGTTGCTGACGACAAAATCGGCTTGACGCCCTGCAAAAGGGGTCAATAAATCTCCACAGAGGGCCTCCACCTCCACCTCATTGCGCGCTGCATTTTCAAGCGCAAGAGCTAAAGCGGCCGCAGAGACATCAGACATCACCACTGTTAACTGGGGAAGATGTTTTTTTAAAGAAATTGAT
>JAFEGQ010000007.1 GCA_018239785.1 Verrucomicrobiota bacterium | reverse complement strand
TGATCATCAGGAGGGTCCTACAGGCGGCTTGATCTTGGGAATTTACAGATAAACTAATTTATATTTTTGCAACATTGTGGCACGGCGCGAAGCGACGTCGGTCACAATGTTGTACAAAGTCGAGTATACCTCTTTGCACCTAACGCCTCTGCGTTCAATAATTTTTCCTCAAGAGGTAAAGTAACGATGCTAAGTATTCGGCAGTTTAGGCCAGTTTTGAAGGATTTGTTCCAACTGCGCAACCAGGGGAGGTAGTGATTCCTTAACGACTAGCCAAATTGTATCATGATTGACATCGAAATAAGCGTGAATTAAACGATTACGCAAACCCACCATTTCTCTCCATGGGAGAGATGGAAATTGTTCTCGAGTAACTCCAGTCACTTGAGAAGCAGCTTCACCGAGAATTTCTAATTCTCGGACAACTCCATTTAATAAAAGTCTGTTGTGATCCAGTTCTTCTCTATGTTTTTGTGTGAGATGTAACACTGCAGCTTGTGCAGCATCGAGCATATGCTGTAAACGGACATAATCACGATTTAACATAGAGCAATTTAGCATGAGTTATAACTTCATCTCGGAAATAACGACTCAATTCCTCTGGAGTACGTAAATCTGCTTTTTTACCTAAAAGAGTTGTGAGTTCACTCTCTAGGTTAATGAGAATAAATAAAGAAGGGGTTTTCCCGGGCTCAAATTCCACCAATAAATCGACATCACTACCCTCGTGTGCAGTACCGGATAAAGCCGAACCAAAGAGCGATAGTTTTGCAATAATGGGATGATTTTTGCAAAATGCCGTGATTGTCTTCATGGGCAGAATCCTATTGAGGGAGCTCATCTTGAAAATCCTCGTTTATTTTACAAGCTGATAGGGTAGCTCCATGGTAACAGAACTTTGAAATTTTCTGCAAAATCATTCCCTCTTTGGAGAAATACAAAAGAGGCAAAAACAAAGAATCAACCCAGAGCGCGAAGAGGAAATTAAGCATAAAAAATACTTTTATTCCTTTGCGCTTTAGCGTCTTTGCGTTGAATGATTTTTCCTCAAGAGTTACAGTGACGAAATGCGCACTTTTTTACTCTCTCTTTTGGTGTTGTTCCTCCCTCTAGTCGCTGATGTGACTTTGATTAACCAGCTCCAGAGGGCTAAAGCGGGCGATTTTCTCGTCACCCTACAAGGGCGCACCTACACGCTTCTTCTCATCAAAGAGTTTCAAGGCAACTCCCTCGTCATCGAAGAGATCTCCTTTCCCAAACAAAAAGGAGGGCGCATCGATTTTTCTTGGAAAACATGGGTGGAACAAGGAGCCCCCGGTCACACCTCTTGGATCCGCTCTGAAATTGAGAGCGCGACAGGACAAATTCAGAGCTGCTACTCCTACTCCGAGCGCAAATGGCTCTCGACGACCTGTGATTCTTTCCTTCCCACCTTGCTCTCTTTACACTTTCAACAGGTCTCTGACTCGCAAAGAGCCAAGACAGGCAGTGGCCACCTTTGGCAGCCCCCTCTCTCCTTTCAAGGGAAACAAAGGCGCGATTTGCCCTTTAATGCCTATGTCGGTCGTTGGCCCTGCGATAATAGCTTATTATCTGGTCGCCTCCTGACCATTTATCTCCCCGCCCAAGAGGGCCCCTACCCCGATTACTTTCCTTATTGGATTGATGTTCAAGACTATAAGATCCGCGTCGTCGATACAGGCAGCGGATTGCTCTCTTCGTCTTAACTCGACTTTGTACATTTTGAGTGACTCGCTGCGCTCCCCACTCAGAAAAATGTACAAGGTGAAAAATAGAAGTTGATAGAGAGCTTCCCACTTCGCATACTGATTGTTTTACTACGACAAAAGGTAGGCGACAATGGACTCTCTATCTCCCGAAATTTTAGCAATCTTATCTCCTTTTGCGATACTTTTTTCAAAACCCTCTTGGGAGAAAGCGC
>JAFEGQ010000079.1 GCA_018239785.1 Verrucomicrobiota bacterium | reverse complement strand
GATGAGGCCTTTCTTCTCATAGCCTATTCTGCTCCAATGCGCGCAAGCGCAAGAGCAGCCCGAGACTTCTACTTGCTAACCTCATGCTTTCGCTCTCCTCATCAATTTCGAAAGAGGTCTAATGATCAAACAGCCATTTCTCCTCTGCAGATGAGCGTGGGAAGCGCTTGGATCTACCCCTTGGGAAGGCTTTTTGGCGTTTGCGCTTTAGCTAGCTCTTTTCTGGGGGTCGGCATCTCACTTGTCGATTTCTTAGTTGAAGATCGAAGTCTTCGATGGCGCAATGTCTCTTGTCTAGCAGTGATCGCTATTCCCTATCTCCTCGCCATCCAAGATGTGCCCATTTTCTGCCGAGCTCTGAGATACGGAGGGGGATTAGGGTGCCTGCTGCTTCTTGTAGTTCTTCCTACAGCAGTTCTCCAACGCAGCTTGAAAGGGAGTTCCAAGCAAATGGTGTATCCTCTTTGGGCATTCATCGGATTAGCTACTTATTTTGAAGTGGCCCATCTTTTTTGAGGGGAATCCGAAACTTCAGACCCTTACCAGGTTAGCTCCACCATGCGTATCCCTTTACATCTCAGTGTCTTCGCGATTATACTTTTACTTATAAGTCCCTTAAGATCTTCATTCGACTACTTTACGATACATATAGCGAATGGTCTTGACCATTTTGCGATATATATGTACTTTGGTCAATATAGACCATGCTGAAAAGAATTTATGAGCCGATCATAGAAGAGCATTTTGCAGAGAATCGCCAAATGTTATTTCTCGTGGGACCGCGTCAGGCCGGCAAAACCACAGCGAGCTTAGAGGCTTCTACCCCACGTCCTGACCACTTCTATTTCAACTGGGATGCGCAAGCCGATCGACTAAAGATCCTTGAGGGACCAAACGCCATCGCCCAAGTCATGCAGTTAGATTCTCTCCGCCCCTCCAAACCCATCGTTGTCTTTGACGAGCTCCACAAGTATAGCAAGTGGAAAACCTTCATCAAGGGTTTTTTTGATAAATATGAAAAAAAAGTGCAAATTCTCGTCACAGGAAGCGCCCGATTAGACATCTACAAGGCGGGTGGAGACAGCCTCATGGGCCGCTATTTTCCCTACAGACTTCATCCCCTTTCTGTTGCAGAAATCGCAAGCCCCCTCTTGCGAGAGACAGAACTTGCAGCCACTCCTCACAAGATAAAAAAAGAAGATTTCAATGCCCTCTTCGAGTTTGGAGGGTTTCCTGAACCTTTTGTGAAAAGGACCTCTCAGTTTTACACGCGATGGAAAAGACTGCGCGCACAACAGCTCTTTCAAGAAGACTTACGCGACTTAACGCGGATCCACGAGCTTGGACAGATTGAGGTTTTGGCAGAACTTTTAAGATTGCAAGTAGGGCAGCTGACTCAATACACAGAACTCGCAAAGAAAGTAAATGTATCTGTGGATACGATTCGCAGATGGATTAAAACACTTAAATCTTTCTATTACTGTTTTTCGATCAAACCCTGGTCAAAAAATATCTCCAGATCTCTATTGAAGGAACCGAAAATTTACCTATGGGATTGGTCTCTGATTGATAATTTAGGGACACGCAGGGAAAATTTTGTGGCCTCCCACCTTCTGAAAGCTGTTCACTTCTGGACCGACCGTGGGCTCGGGGATTATGACCTCTATTTTCTTCGCGATAAGGAAAAAAGAGAAGTGGATTTTTTGGTCACAAAAAATAACATCCCCTGGTTTCTTGTCGAAGTCAAAAGCTCTGAAAATCGGGGGATTTCCCCTTCTCTTTTCTATTATCAACAAGCCACTCAGGCTCCATTTGCCTTCCAAGCTGTGTTTGACAAGGAGTATGTAGATAAAAGTTGTTTTACATCTTCACAACCCATGATTGTCCCAGTCACTACCTTGCTTTCGCAATTGGTGTGATAGGTTTCATGCCGATGGTGATATGAAAGTCATACTCCCGCTTTGGCAACCCATACTTCTCCCTAATTCGATCGAGTGCAGGGGCGTCTACACTAAGAAAGTACACCTCATCGACTTCCTGCAAATTAAGAGGGCGCACTACTTGACACTCTCTAGGAGTGAAATCAATGACTTCTCCACATTCCTGAATTTCCGAAATCCCATATTCTTTGACTTCGTCTGGATAGATCACAGTAATATGAGCCCCCACTAAATCTGGACGCCCAAAATAGGGTGGCTCTTCAAACCCCTCTTTTTGAATGAAGAGAACTAACTGGTGAATATATTCATCATCGATATCGACATAAAGGAATCCATCAGAATTCTTTAAAATTCCGTGGTGAGGCAGATTTTTTTTCACATAATTTAAGATCGTTAAACAAGAAGGTGCTCCTTGAGCAATACAAGAGAGGCAAGCCAGGTTTAAAAAGATGGAGAAGTATTTCCAAGAGCGCATATCCACTCCTTTGTGAAGAGTTGATTATAAGAGATGCGCGAGTTTTTTTCTAAAAATTCTCCAGCCCCGATTCGATTTCTTTTAAATAGGCGATCACCTTGCGAGCGGCATAGGTGAGGATGAAATCGGCGCCCGCTCTTTTAAAGGCGATGTGGGCCTCATAAAAGGCTTTTTTCTCATCCAACCACCCATTTTGAGCAGCCGCCATGATCATGCTGTACTCTCCAGTGACCATAAAGACCGCTAAAGGCAGTTGAGTCTGCTCCCGCACACGCCTCAAAATGTCGAGGTAGAGAAGGCCAGGCTTCACCATCAACATATCGGCCCCCTCCTGCTCATCAAGAGCACACTCCAAAAGCGCCTCTCTCCCATTGGCAGGGTCCATTTGATAGGTTTTTTTGTTCCCAAACTTCACCCCAGAACTCAATACCATCCGAAAAGGGGCGTACAAAGCAGAGGCATACTTGGCCGCGTAACTCAAAATGCTCACATGGGAAAAATTTTTTCCATCAAGAACTTTTCTAATGTGCCCAATGCGCCCATCCATCATATCGCTTGGGGCGACCACATCGACTCCCGCTTGAGCGAGCACCAAAGCCATTTTTCCAAGTACCTCATTGGTGGCATCGTTGAGAATTTCTTCGTTGTCGCCGATGAGTCCATCATGTCCATGAGAGGTGAAGGGGTCGAGAGCGACGTCTGAGATCAGACAAAGCTGAGGAATTTCCTTTTTGAGAGCTCTCAGGGCCTTGGGAATGATTCCTTCTGGGTTTAAAGCTTCTGATCCTGCCTCATCTTTTTTCTCAATAGAGATAACCGGAAAGAGGGCAATGGCCGGAATCCCATATTTATAGTCTTTTTTTGCTTCTTCTATCAGGAGATCGATCGAAATCCGCTCCACTCCGGGCATCGAGGCGATTGCCTCGCGCCGTTTCTCCCCATCAAGAATAAAATAGACAGCGACTAAATCGCGCGCTGTCAATCGCGCCTCTTGCATTAATGCTCTGATTGCAGGGCTTTTCCGATTTCTCCTAGGCCTTCTCATGTGCACCCCCCGAGTGATTTGCGACGAAAGATAAAGAGTGAATTCATTTCACTAGAAGATTTTTCTTCTTCTTAAGAGAATGTGGAAATGTCAGTAGCCAAGAGGGGGGGGGCTAGAGGAATCCCCTGTTGGAAACATGTCGACAGGAAGTGCGAAAGAGGGGGGGGTACTGACAAAAATGGATTGTCGACAAAAGAATGAACAGGAGATGGTCTGGTTGTTGACCTACTTTTGCACCTCTTTTCCACAAAAATAGAGCTTGGAGTTAGAGTATTCCCCTATGCCTGAGAATTATGAAGAATTCACTCCCGATCAGCTAAAACTTCTTGAGCAGTATGTCACTACGACGAAGGGAAATGTTTTTGTCCTGAAAAACCTCCCTGAGGTGATCAAGGGGGCCCTTTTTTCTAAATATTCTCGATCTACCCTGGGGTTGCGCTCTCTTCTCCTTAAAGACTTTATCCTCAACGAGGAAACTGCCTTTGGGACGATTGTAGGAGAGGGGTTTTCTGCGAAAGAAGTGGTAGGTCAAGCAACAGCCATTCGAAAGGCGCAAAATTTTTATGACCGTATCCTCGATGGCTATGGAGATGATTCGATCGGGGAGCTCGGGGGCGCTCACTTGGCAGTTGAGCAGGTGTCGATGTTGGCGGCCAAAGCTATAGAAGATTGTCGCATTGGGGGCTCTCCTCTTGAAAAATCGACCCGTTACATCTACTTCGACCAAAAAGTGAAGGGGGAGTACGCCTTTTATCGGGAGCCAGTCCTCATGACCTCCGCTTTTCGGGACTTGTATCTAGACACTTGCAATATGTTATTCGATACCTATCGCAAGCTCATTCCCCCTCTCACGGAGGAAATGGAGCGCTCTTCTCCCATGGAGGAGGGGGCTTCTAAGGTGGCCTATAAGGCAGCGATCAGAGCCAAAGTTTTGGATTGCTTGCGCGGCCTTTTGCCAGCTTCTACTCTCACGAATATGGGGGTCTATGGGAATGGCCGTTTTTTTGAGATGCTGCTCCAAAAACTTCATGTCGCCAATTTGGCAGAGCTGCAAGACATTGGGAAGGGGAGCTACGAGGAGCTCTCAAAAGTGATCCCCTCTTTCGTCCGGCGCGCTGAATTAGGGCACCGCCACCAATTGAGTTACACCCATTTCTTTGAGCAGGTCAGTTCTAATTTAAAGCATGTCGTCCCTACCCATTTAGAGCGGATCGAAACAGTTCCTGAACGGGATTTTTCGGTCCGTTTGGTCAGATCTACTTCAGAGGCTGCACCTCTAGTCGCTGGGGCGCTTCTTTATGCGAGCTCCGACTGTTCCCTTTATGCCGCTCAAGAGTACTGCAAGGGGATCTCAGAGGAGGAAATTGGCGCTATTTTTGACTCGGTCTCCGATCCGCGAGACAATCGGCGCCATAAGGGGCCAAGGGCTCTTGAACATGTCCAATATACGTTTGAGATTTGGGCCGATTTCGGGGTCTACCGCGACCTACAGCGACATCGCATGTGCACTCAAGAGAGACAGCTCCTGACCGCCGAGCATGGCTACTATTTCCCCCAAGAGCTGAATGCCATTGAAATGGGAGAGGAGTATCACAAGGCGATGCTCAGCGCGCGCGATGCTTATCGCCTCATCAAAGCCGAATTGCCAGAAGAGGCCCAGTATATCGTCCCGATGGCTTACAATGTGCATTGGTATTTTCATATTAACTTGCGCTCTTTGCAGTGGATGTGTGAGCTCCGCTCACAAGCTGCGGGTCACCCTACTTATCGGAGGGTTGCCCAAGAAATGGCCCGCCAGGTGATCGATGCGGAGCCCCTTTTTGAGCGCTTCTTCAAGTATGTCGACTTTGATGGCTATGAGCTCGGAAGGCTCGGTCAAGAAGAGCGTTTAGCGAAAAAGAAAATGCAGGTTTCATGAAGCTTTTAGGGGGCATTCTTCTCGTTGCAGGGACGACGATCGGCGCTGGCATGATCGCATTGCCTGTTGCTACAGCTGTCGCTGGTTTTTGGCCCTCTTGTGCACTGCTGGTGGTCATTTGGGCGATCATGGCCTACACCGCTTTCCTCATTCTTGAGGTCAATTCTGCCATGCACGGGAACGTCAACTTAGTGAGCATGGCGCGCAAGACTCTTGGGCCGATTGGAGAAGTGGTCACATGGATTGCCTACTTGCTGTTGCTCTATTCGCTGACGGCAGCCTACATTTCAGGCAGTGGGGAACTGCTCTTAGTCGCTTTGGAAGATCTTTTTGCGATCCATTTACCTAGATGGTTTGGGCCCATTCCCTTTGTCTTTATCTTTGGCGCCATCGTTTACCGAGGGATTCGCCCTGCAGACCGCGTGAATCGCTTGCTCGTCCTCGCTTTGGCCCTCAGCTATGTCCTGATCTTAGTGAGGACAGTACCCCACCTCGACGATACGTTGCTCAAAAGAGCTTACCTTCCCTACGTGATCGTGCCTGCTGCTCTGGTCATCACCGCCTACGGATTTCATATTATCATTCCAAGTTTGGTCTCCTATTTTCGTCACGATATTCGACAAGTGCGCCGTTGTCTGATTTGGGGCAGCCTTGTCCCCTTAGTCGTCTATCTCCTTTGGGAACTTGCTGTCCTTGGGCAACTCCCCCTACCGCGTCTCCTCGAGATTTTGGAATCGGGACAACCTGTTGCTGGACTCACTAGATCCATTAACGTCGCCTCTGCCCTCATCTGGAGCTTTTCGTTATTCGCCATCCTCACCTCTTATCTGGGGGTCTCTTTAAGTCTCTCTGACTTTCTCAAAGATGGGCTGAGGGTTGAGACCTCTGCTTTAGGTCAGACAGGGGTTGCTTGCCTCACCTTCATTCCTCCCCTCCTCTTTGCCTGGTTTTTTCCAGAAGGATTTATCTTAGCCCTCAGTTATGGGGGGATTTTTGTCGCTATTTTACTCGGCATGCTCCCCATTGCGATGGTGTGGTCGGAGCGTTACTGGAAAAAAATGAGGCATCCTTATCAGGTTTGGGGGGGGAAGCCCCTTCTTGCCCTCCTCTTTCTCCTCTTTCTTGGGATTGTGTGTTTGAGAATTTTTGACTTTCGGTTGATCGAGGCAGTATGGAAATAAAAAAAGTTCTTCTCACTGGCGATCGACCCACAGGGAAGCTTCACCTAGGCCATTTTGTCGGCTCCTTGAAAAATCGGGTCGCCATGCAAGAGGAGTATGAAAGCTATTTTCTCCTCGCCGATCTTCACGTTTTAATGACGAAAAGAGAAAAGAGCGACATCTTGCACATGCGGGAGCTTTGCCGGGAGATGGTTTTAGACTATCTCGCGTGTGGCATTGATCCGAAGAAGAGCACGATCTACTTGCAATCGGCTTGCCCAGCTGTCTATCAAATGAATCTCATTTTTGAGATGCTGATCTCTTTGAACCGCTTAACAGGGCTGCCGAGTCTCAAAGAGATGGCCCGCAATGCACACATCCCTGAAGAATCGGTCCCTTTTGGACTTGTTGGCTATCCCGTCTTGCAAAGCGCAGATATTTTGATGCCGAAGGCTCATGTCGTTCCTGTGGGCAAAGACAACGAAGCCCACCTTGAAATTGCCCGCCTCATCGCCAGACGTTTTAATCAACTTTATGGAGATGTGTTTCCTCTTCCTGAAGTGGTGATCGGAGAAGTGCCCACTCTGATTGGCACAGATGGACAAGGAAAAATGAGCAAATCTGCTGGCAATTGCATCTATCTTTGCGACGATGCAGCAACAGTGTCGAAGAAAGTAAAGCAGATGTACACCGATCCCAAGCGTGTTCATGCGGGGATTCCTGCAGATCCTGAAGGGAACCCTGTCTTCATCTACCACGATGTATTTAATCCCAACAAAGAAGAAGTTGAGGACTTAAAGAGCCGCTATCGTTTGGGGAAAGTGGGCGATGTGGAGGTGAAGGACAAACTCGCCTCAGCTCTGAACGCATTTTTAGCTCCTATGCGCGAGAAACGGGCTCAGTTCGCCATGGACAAAGGCTACGTGGAAGAGGTGATTTACGAAGGGACCCTCCGGATGATCAAGAAATCCAACGAAACCGTTGAGGAGATGACGAGTGCGATGGGCCTTTCTGGGAACTGGAAGAAGATCTCCCGAGTAGCGCGTGAGCGATGTTCGAGTTAGCCTCCCCTTTTCAGCCTTGTGGGGATCAACCCAGAGCCATTGAACAGCTTTGTGAGGGGATTTACAGCGGTAAAGCTGCTCAAGTCCTCTTGGGCATCACAGGTTCTGGAAAGACTTTTACGATGGCCAATGTGGTGGCCAAGGTGCAAAAACCGACTTTGGTCATTGCGCATAATAAAACATTGGCAGCTCAGCTTTACCAGGAATTTCGGGAATTTTTCCCCAAAAATGCGGTCGAGTACTTCGTCAGCTATTACGACTACTATCAGCCAGAAGCCTACATTGCCAGGACCGACACCTATATCGAAAAAGATATGGCGATCAACGATCAGATCGACAAGATGCGCCTTTCTGCCACTAGGTCTTTGCTTGAACGCCCAGATGTGCTCATCGTCGCCTCTGTCTCTTGCATCTATGGCTTGGGGATGCCTGAGTACTTTGCCAAGATGCGTTTAACGCTCGCTTTAGGGCAACAAAAGAGGCGCGATGAGCTTCTCATCCAGCTTGTGCAGATGAGCTACGTCAGAAGTGAGTACGATTTTTTCCGAGGGACATTTCGGGTCAAGGGCGATGTGTTAGAGATCTTTCCCGCCTACGAAGAAGATCTGGCGTTTCGGATCGAGTTTTTTGACGAAGAGGTGGAGCGGATCAGTGAAATTGATCCGCTGACGCGGCGTGTGCGGCGCAAAGTGGAGAGCTTGACCCTCTATCCCGCGAGCCATCACGTCACCCCTGAAGAGGTGAAAGAGCAGGCGATGGAAACCATCAAGAGAGAGCTCAAAGAGAGAATCGCCCATTTTCAAAATAACAATCAGCCTCTTGAAGCAGAGCGCATTGGGCAGCGCACTCGCTATGATCTAGAGATGCTTGCTGAGACAGGCACTTGCAAGGGTATTGAGAACTATTCACGCCACTTTAGTCAGCGCTTAGTTGGCGAGCCTCCCCCTTGCTTGCTCGACTATTTTCCGAAGGATTTTCTCCTCTTTATCGATGAAAGTCATCAGACCATTCCTCAGTTGCACGCGATGTTTAATGGGGACCATGCCCGGAAGAATTCTTTAGTCGAGTTTGGCTTTCGCCTTCCCTCTGCCTATGATAACCGCCCCCTCAAGTTTGAAGAGACTTACTTCCATTTTCATCAGGTCGTTTACGTCTCTGCCACCCCCGGGGATTGGGAAGTGCGAGAAGCCAAGGGAGAGGTCGTTGAGCAAATCATTCGCCCCACAGGGTTGTTAGATCCGTTGATTGAAGTACGGCCTGCTTTGGGGCAGGTGGACGATTGTCTCGATGAGATTCGTGGCCACACTGAAAAAGGGGGGAGGGTGCTCGTCACGACGCTCACCAAGCGCCTTGCGGAAGAGCTCTCTTCGTTCTTGATTGAGCTCGGTGTGCGGGCAAAGTATCTTCACAGCGATATCGACACGCTCGAGCGGATGCAGATCATTCGCGATTTGCGCCTGGGGAATTTTGATGTGCTTGTGGGGATTAACCTTTTGAGAGAAGGACTCGACATTCCCGAAGTTTCCCTTGTCGCCATCCTTGATGCAGATAAGCAGGGCTTCTTGCGCTCGGCAACCGCCTTAATTCAGACCTGTGGCAGGGCAGCTCGCAACGCTAGTGGGCGGGTGATTATGTATGCCGATAAGGAGACTGACGCAATTGTAAAAACGGTCCAAACCACGTTGCGGCGGCGCAAAATTCAAGAGGATTACAACAAGCAGCATGGCATGACACCTCAAACGATTGAGCGCAAAATCGCCGACTCTCTCCCTTTTGGAAAGGGGGAAGAAAAGGTTCCGAACCGGAAAAAATTGGGAGAAGAAAAGCAGGAGTACCTCTCACCAGCTGCTGTGGAGAGGAAGATTCAAGAGTATGAGCGGGCGATGAAAAAAGCTGCTAAAGAGCTGCAGTTTGAAGAGGCGGCGAGGTATCGCGATCTAATGCGTCAGTACATGCATTTAGAGATGGGCTTCAAAGATTAGAGCTCCTAGTTCCCTGTAGAACATTGATTTTTTCGGTATAAAATACAATGTTTCTTGGTGCGAAATCATTATTCGATGTACAAAGTTCTCAACACAACTAAGGAGGGATCTAGCGAATCAGATTCTGAAAATTTTTGGGAGGTGAAATGAATATTAACGAAACCAAGAAAAAAATAGTCGAAAAAAACAGAGATTTTGTCGGCTGCTTTGATGTAAAAGGTCCTCTAATTAAAAAAATAAAGGATATCTATGGATTCGATAATGTGCCAAAAACTTGATTTCGCTATTGCCTCGCTTGAAGGACTGCGAAATACCACTCTCGAAGAAGAGATGAAGCTCGTTCAGCCTCTACATGACTTGGCAATGAGACACGAGTCATTTAGAAGAAAAGGTATAGATTTACGTTCTTATGCCATGGGGTGGAAAGAAAAGAGGATTAAGCTTTTGAGTGATCTGAGGTCCCTAAGATATTCAGAAGCACTCCCATATATTTCCTTAAGTTCTGCTGCTCAAGTAGATAACCTTCCTAAAGGGTCGGAAGAAAAATTGTCAGATCTTATTGGTATCGTCTTCACTCATATAGGAGGAATTTTTGCCACTCATCATATTTCTAAATTTTTGGTTCCTAGAATAGTTAGATTTATTTAAAAATTTATTAAAAAGGGATGCATATGGAAAACATACAACAATCGCGATGTATAAGCACTCAGCCTTGCAGTAAAATTTTATGCAAGACAGCCACTGTAGCCTTATTTACTACTACAGGAGCCGTTACTGGATTTAAATGGGGAACAGCTGCGGGACCAGGAACAGGCAATGTTAAAGGTGCCATCATTGGAGGAGGAATAGGGTTCATCGTAGGCATCCTGATGAAGAATGTATGGGACAAAATTGACGAATTTAAATGTTGGAAAAATGAAAACAATAAATTAGTTGAAGTTGAAGATTTAACACAAGAAGTCAAAAAGATAGACGAAGTATATGAAAAAAAGTTTGTGAACTTCGTTAGTTCTTTTGAAAAAAAGTTTGGGGAAATTTTAGGGAATATTCCTGAAGCTTATGGATTACGATGTCCCTTGAGCCTACAACTGCCCGAAGAACCCACCTGTTTGAGAACCAAGCAGGAAAATCCTCACGTTTTTGAAAGGATTTTTATAGAGGACGTCATTAAAGCTAATGGCAAAGATCCCATGACAGGGCTAGAGGGATACACCCTTGAAGATGTCCATTTTGATGGAACATCAATTTTTAAATTGTATAACCTGTGTGAGAATACTCTTAAAGATCCTTTGCTTATAAAAAACTTTCATCCCAAGGAAATTGAAGGCCTTAAAGCCATGACAAATGATTATGGAAAACGCGCTGAACTGTTTTTAACCAGTGAACTGCATATTCTCAATCAAAAAAAAGAAAAAAATGAGATTTCCAATGGCGAATGGATAGACAGAACACTTGAGCTAGGCAGGATGGCTCAAGGAATCAATAAAAAGTAAAAGAAAGGGCCTCTCGAAAGAGATGCCCTGACTGCGTCAGTACATGCACTTAGAGATGGGTATTAAAGATTAAAATTATTGATATTCGGTGTGAGAATCAAGCCAATGTCTTTTTCATGCGTCCCATCTTTCTCATGAATCAAAATATGTGGGACCACTCCAGATAGAAGCTTCCAACTCTGATTCCACTGACTTTCTGGAAATTCCATGATGATCGTGGGCCCTTGTTCATAAACAGTATAGGAGACTGTCGTGGGGAGGGGAGCGCCTAATTTCTGCCAAATACCCAAAAAGTCTTTTCAATTTTTGCTGAATTGGTAGACCACAAGCGGCAAAGCAACCGTTTGTCTGTAAATTCGCTCTTCTTCCCTAACTCCCTCACAATTATTCGTCGTTCATCCCTTGATTCAGCAAGGGCGTCATATCTAAATACTTCTTCACTGTGACCCATTC
>JAFEGQ010000078.1 GCA_018239785.1 Verrucomicrobiota bacterium | reverse complement strand
TTCATAGCGGCGTTCATTAGCAGCTCCAGAGCTGGTTTTAGCCCTTCGGAGCCCTAACCAATTAAGCCTTTAACAATTTCCTCTATCAGGGTATCTTTAAGATGGTCCGAAATCATACAATCTCTCCTTTAGATTTTTGAACGAGTTGAAAAAAAGAATTGTTGTCTCGGACCTTTTTTATTTCAATATATCTAAGAATGAAATTTTTTTTAAAAAAGCCTGATCTGAATTTACAGACTTATTGTTGCACTACGGAAATGGGCAGAACAGCTTCTATCTTCTTAGACATGAAAACGTGCTACAACCTCTCTCACTAATGGTCAATTGCAAAATATAATTAATTATAAGACGCGGAGATTCACGAGAGTTCGAGGGGAACCACTGAAATATGTGATAAGCCCGGATGATCCTCGCAAATAAAAGATTCCATGCTTAAATGAGTCCGCATAAGGCTCATGAATCGATCTAACGCATCCAAAGTATGCGGAGAATAGACCCTTATAGATCGACATAGCGAAAATTGACGAAAATCCTTAGAGCTATCTAGCAACTTTCCCTCCTTTGAACGAAGGGACTTGTCTTGGATAAAGAAGAGCTCTTCTCCTTCTTTTTTCGAGGAGATATTATTAATTTTTTTTCTTAGCTCTAGGTGAGCAGGATTGTTGGAGTCCAAGGAGAAAACAACGCAAGGGTAAGGGTCAATGTGAGATTTCACAAAATTTATTATATTTTCTCCGTCAACACGCATTTCCTCAAGGTAATTGACTCCTAAAGCTGCATAACGCTCTGATATGGATTCTGCGTGAGGAGAACAGCTTTCAGGTAAAAGCACCACTCTTTTGACCGGAGATAGGACACGATAGAGAAGTTGCATACCAACAAGACCCCCTCCTATCAAGCAAGCGGCACCAATTTTTCTATATGAGTTGCTATATGAGGGGGCTCGAAATTTTTTAAAAAGGAAGAGGCCAAGAATAGGAGAGCAGATTCCCGCTACAAGGTGAGCGTTGGAAATGTGAGCAGCAACCTCTATTTTCTTAGACATATTATAATGTTATAGCATTTTCACTAAAAAGTCAACTTTTTCCCCTTTAAGGAAAACAGGCTTCCCTGTATAGTCGCGGGAAGTTTAAGTGGTAAAAGGAGTTCAAGATGACTCGAGTCAGCAAACAGCAAGAGCGGCGCCATCAAAGCCCTCGTCGCCCTAAAGCCCCCCAAGTGAAAACTGGACCGAAAAAAGATCATTTAGAAAAAGGATATCGCCAACATCAGAATGCTCTCACTGGAGAGACGGCGAGCGCAAAGTTTATTGGAAAGGTGAAGTAACTATGTCAAGACATCCAAGCTACGGCCGCGGTGGCCGCGGAGTTAAAAAGCGAAATGTTCTCAAACGCTTCGAGCGCATCGACGTATTGCGTCGCATCGGGCGTTGGAAAGATGGGGAAAGCAAACGGGTGACCGGTTTACCGAAAACACCTACTGATCGCTAACCTTCAGAGGTTAGCTTGCTGATCGCTAACCCCTTATCAATGTTTAGGCGTCAGGCGCACCTTTTCAACGGTGCGCTCTGTCACTTCTAGAATTTCTAAGTCAAATTGATCATGATGGATCTGTAAACCAGGCGAAGGGATCTCCCCTGCGCAATGGAACGCATATCCCCCAATAGTGTTGTAATCTCCTTCATGAGGAATTTTGATATCAAATTCCTCCTCCACTTCATGGATCGTCATCCGAGCGTCGACGAGCCACCCTTTTTCTGGGTGAGGAGCGTAGAGATGTGCCTCCTCATCGGTTTCATCGGTGATTTCTCCGACAATCTCTTCCAGGCAATCCTCCATCGTCACAATCCCCTCTGTCCCCCCATATTCATCGACGACGATGGCCAGATGGGTCTGCTTTTGCCGGAACTCCTGCAAGAGGCGGGTCACTCGCGTGGTCTCAGAGACAAAAAGGGGCTTGGCTAACAGGGGCTCCACTTCTCCTTCAAGGGTCTCATGCTGCAGAGCAAATGCAAAAAAATCCTTATAAAGCAAAATCCCGACGATATGGTCGATATCTTCCCGATAGATGGGAATCCGGCTATACCCCTCCTTTTGAAAGGTCATGGCCGCCTCTTTCAAGGAAACGTTGATCGGCAAAGCGACCAGATCGACTCTAGGGCACATGACCTCGCGCACAATGCGATCCCGAAAACCAGCCACCCCTTCTAAAAGCTTTTTATCGCTTTCATCTAATGAAGAGGCGACCTCCGCTTGATGGATCATTTCGATGATTTTCTCCTTCATCTGCCCCACGGGCGCTCCTCCTGTCCGCACATAGATCGTGACTAAGCGGTTGTGAGTGATCAGGAGAATGAGGAAGATCAAAGGGGTACATAATAGGAGGAAAAGGGTCGTAAACGGCGCAGAAAGGGTCAGGGCTTTTTTGGGATATTTCGTCCCCAAAGCCCTTGGGAGAAAATCTCCAATCACCAGAGAGGCAAGCAGGACAAGGAGAGGGATAATCCACGTCCAAGAGGTCTGTCCAAAAGCAACAGCAACAAATAATAACGTTCCCCAGGCCACAAAAAGCAGCCTCATGACATGCTTAGTGACGCTAATGGAAAAAAAGAGCCCCTCAAGACGCTTATCCTTACAAATAGGGCGCAACAAAGAGCGGTAAAATGAGAGGTAGGGGAGCTCTTGCAGCGACTCGCGCGAACGGCTATGCGCATAGGACCAGTAGCCACTCGCAGTCGCCTCTAACGTCCAACATCCCAGCAACAAAATGCATGTGACTCCAACAACGATCAGTGTAACAAACATCCCCTCTCCTTCAGGTCATTGAGATGGCGCTCTTCTGCTAAGCGCATCAGCACACAGCTCTCCTCATCTTGATCATCATAGCCAAGTAAATGGAGAAGACCGTGGACGAGATAGAGGGATAGCTCTTGATAAGGGTCCCCTCCATGTTCTTGAACATACTCGATCGCGATTTTTGGACAGACCACAACATCTCCTAGAATCACCTCATCCATCGGAAAACTCATGCAATCGGTGGGAGTGGGATCGTCAAAGTGCTCAGCGTGAATGGCGCACATCTCTTCAACGCCTGCCAACAACACAGAGACCTCTTCAACTTGAACCCCCTCTAAAGCTAAAACCGCTTCGACAAGAGGGGGGATTTGCGCTTCCTCAATGGGAAGATCCTTTTGAGAGTTACAGACCAGGATGCGGGTCACCCTCTAAATACCCCTTTGTTCTTCTTTTTTGCTCCCGTAGAGGCAAACAGGTGATCGACCCAGATCGGAGAGCTCCAAGCCATATGTTCATCTTCTTGAATCACACGGAGGTAATAGTAGAGGAAGACCCCCTCTCCATCTTCGCGCTTTAAGGCAGACTCTTCAAGGGGTGTCAAATCGTCGTAAGTAAACTCAAGCTCTGTTTGCCCTGGTTCCACCTCAAAGGTGGTGAGGACCTCTCCGCAGCGGATGAGCTCAATACTTTTCAACGGGGCGGTTCCGGCGACAAATCCACTGATGTGGCGGTTGACCTTCAGTCCCATCTTCTCTTCTGTATTCAACTCGCCTCCCATCGGGGCGCCAGCGAGTTGGAACCCAAGAATGATGCGAGCTCCCGTCGTGGCATAGCATGCCCTGCGCTGCAGGGCTTGAAAAAGGGCTTCCCTCGTGTATTTTTCCGCAACGATGGCCGTTAAACCGGGGCTATACTGCCGTTGCTCCCCTTCGGTGAAACCTTGGTACACTCCTCGATCATCCAAGCCTCCGGCGACAAAGCCAAAACGGCGCCCCTTGCGCAACGCCCCTTGGATCGAACCTTTAGCAAATTCTTTGACCCCTTTGCGCCCCTCGCAAGAGATGGGGCGAGGATTGCCATCTTTAGCGGTGCATTCGGAAGAACCCCAAGCGTTGTAAATTTCAACAACAGTTTCAAATTGAGGGTAGTTTTTGCCGAAATCAAATTCACTCCCCTGCCCCATCGTAAAAGAGGGGATGGAGAGGAGCTCTCCTTCGGGAGTCGTACGATAAATCTTCTCTAAAGAGTTGCTTTTCAGATCTTTTTGACGCAAGAGGGGCTTGTTGTCTTTGCTGTAAATCAGTTGACGCACTCCCTCAACAGGGCTTTCCCCTTTCCATTGAAAGCCCAAGAAGCTGACAAATCGATCCTCTTCGTTGAACCCTTGAACGTTTTGCGCGATCAATTTCCAAGCATCTGCGGAGGTCTCTTTTTCATCGTCAAAAGAGGAGGTGGCAAAGAAATTATCGCTGCGATCATCTCGGAACGAGCGGAGGCAATTCTCAACATTTTCAAGAGCATCAAACCGCTCAGATTCGCCATGCAAAAGCCCCCAAAAGAGTTGCGCATTTCCCTCATAGAAACACATGATTGGAGAGGAAATATAGATCTCTTTTGTTTTGAGATTTTCAAGGCGAATGCGGTAAATTCCAGATTCATTGAAATAGAGATTAGGTAAAATGACAAAGCCCGTTTCGGGCACGAAGAGCTTCCAGTTGAGATTTTCCCGCAAATTCTCATAAGAGAGGTCAATCAACGTCTCTTCAGGAGCCAAAGAGGTGAGGTTTCCAAACTGATCTTCAAAGCGAATGGTGATATCAAAACGTTTATTGCGCACTGTGTAAGAAGGTACGATCACTTTGATGTTCTGCAGTTGGTTGCCCCGGATGTCTAAGCTAAACACCTCTGGCTCTGACCACTCCCCCACCCCTTTGGGATCGAGATAGAGGAGAAATTGCCTTCTGCGTTGGACGATGGACTGAGCTCTGTTCCCTAATTCAGTTCCCTCCTTCTTGGGAGGCGCTCCCAAAACGATCTCAAAACTCTCGCCCGCTGGAAGATCTTGGGGCAAAACAAATTCATACTGAGGGACTGTGGAATCCGGAGTCTCCACTTCTTTTGCGGCGATGGGCTTGCCATCGGGAAGATGGCCCCAAATCACATTGCGAGCAGCGCGCAAACTGACGCTAGGCTGCTCCCAATCGATGTTTTCCCTGCCTGCACTGCGTAAATCGAGTTTGAGTTTCGCTCCTTTAGGGAGGAGAGAGGCTGTTTGGTAGATAAACCGCCATGTCCCTAAAGCACCAGCTAGGACAAAATGGGGCTCCGTATAACAAATGGATCTTCGCATGGTCACGTTAAGAATAGCCTTTTTTCTCAGTTATTTGGGTATACTCTGCCCGATTCCTTTTTGACTTGCAACGCTTAAGCTGAAGTTGGTACGGTAACCATCAATGAAGGATTTTGTTGTTGGTCTCCTCACTTTTATCTTAGGGATTGGAATTACCTCTCTCGTTGTCCGTTTGCGTTTTGGCACCCTCCGCTCCCTCGCCAAGCAGCTGCTCTCTGAGGCTGAGGCAAAAGCTGAAGCTTTAGAGGCAAAAGGAGAATTAAAGCGCAAAAATCAGGAGTTGCAAGCCAGGCAAGAGTTTGACGCGTGGCGCGAGCGGTATGAGAAGCGTTTAAACAAAGAAGAGGATCGGCAAAAAAAGCAAGCTGAAGAACTCGATAAGCGCTCTTTGCAGTTAAAGGAGAAAGAGGCAGTGGCGCTCAAACAAGAGCAGCTCTCACTTGCCCTTGAGAGCAAACTCTGCGCCGTTGCCGCGATGAGCCGGGCAGAAGCGCGGGCGCAACTCCTTGCCCATATTGAACATGAGGCCTCCTCTTTACGGCAAAAGCGGCTCCAAGAAGCGGAACGACAGGCGCAAACAGAGGCAAAGCAGATCATTGCTACTGCGATCGGAAGGCTAGCAGCCGAAGCGACGGCTTCCGCAACGGTGACCACGGTCTCCTTGCCAAATGACCAACTCAAAGGGCGCATCGTAGGGAAAGAAGGGCGCAATGTGCGCCTCTTTGAGAGGTTAACGGGTGTGACTGTGATGCTCGACGATACACCAGGAGCCGTTGTCATTAGCTCCTTTGATCCTCTGCGCAAAGAAATTGCCCGCCAAGCGCTCCACTCCCTCGTCCTCGATGGGCGTATCCACGCTTCGAGCATTGAAGTGGCCGTTCAAGAGGCGCAACGAAACATGGAAAAGGAGCTGCAAAGTAGAGGGAGAAAAGCTGCTCTCGAAGCAGGAATTCATCTCCATTCAGAGCTTGAGCGTCTTTTAGGGCACCTGCATTTGCGCTATAGCTTTAGCCAAAATGTCTTGCTCCACTCCCTTGAAGTGTCTGCCTTGATGGGCATCATGGCTGCAGAGCTCGGCCTCAATGAGATCTTAGCCCGCAGAATTGGCCTGCTTCACGATATCGGAAAGGCGCTATCTCATGAAAAATTGGGATCTCATGCCTTACTTGGGCGCGATTTGGCCCTAAAATATGGAGAATCCGAAGCGGTTGCCAATGGCATTGGCTGCCACCATGGAGAGATCGTCCCCATCACTCTCGAAGGGAGCCTTTGTTCAGCAGCAGATACCCTATCGGCTGCCCGTCCAGGGGCCCGCGTGGAGCCCCTTGAAGCCTCCATCCAGCGGATGTATCACCTCGAAGCCATTGCTCAAGGTCAGCCGGGTGTCTTAGAAGCCCAAGTGCTCCAAGCGGGTAAAGAGCTCCGCGTGATTGTCAAGCCCGACCAAGTAGGTGATGAAGGGCTCTTTGAGCTCGCTCAAAGCATCACCAAAGAGATCGAAAAGAACCTCCCCTACCCAGGGCAGGTCAAAGTGCTCGTCGAGCGGGCTCGGCGCATCGTCCAGTTCGCGAGCTCTTAATCAGCTTAAAGAGGAGATAACAGTGGCGCCCCCAGAAACTGACGATCGCGCGCTGCTTTATCTTGTAGAGGATGACCATCTGCTTCATTGAGGTTGCGAAAAGAACGGAAACTGTATTTATGTTGCGTCAGTGGATCTTTATAGTAAACTATATTCAACTCCATGTCAGATTTCTTCTGATATGCACTATGAACTCCATCAATAATCACGACATTGTTGTTTGACTCGCCGATGAGATGAATGCTCTTCTCGAGCATGTTGATCTTCTGCTCCTGGGGCATCCAGTCATACATATTACTTATAAACATCGAAGTAATGCTGTACCCTTCCTTGCCGGTTAAATCAATGATAGATTGTATTAACGCCCTGTCGCCAAAGTCGCCCTGAAAAATATGGATATCCCCCCCAATTGCCAGGTTTTTCATATATCTAAAATTTTCTAAGCATGATAAAAATGAGTTTTTAACATTTAGAATGTGAGTGAGAGAGTGTCCAGGAAGAAATTTGCATGCTTTAAGTGCCAGATCTAATTGGCACCGATTTTGCAATTTTTCCTTAAAATCATTTGCATCGTTACAACATATTAATAATTCTCTTGCTATTTTGTTGAATTTGACCATGTTAGGATTGCCATCGAGCAAGATCACTTTCTTCGCTTGAGTTGCTAGGGCAACCTCAAAATTAAAAAAACCAGCTACACCCAAGTGACATTTTTTCTCAGTTGTGAAGCTGATCTCCTTTAATTTGTTAATCACTGGATCGCGGCCTTTGCCAGCAAGATCAACAAAAATCAATTCGCTCTCAAGGCTCTTGTCCTGGTTTTTGCAATTGGCCTCTAACTCTGAAAGTGTTGTCACTTTCGGGAAGAGATACATCCAAGGTTTTTTATCAAATGTCAGGAGCTCGCGATTTTCCCCGCACAGCTGAGAAGATTGTTCCTCTTCACTTAAGGAACAGCTGATGTGTTTACCCTGCTCGTCAAGAGTTACCGTATAAAGACCTGCTGGAGCTTTCTCTCCAAGTTGGTAATTGATCTTTTCCTTGATATGTGGATCAGCAATCCAGAGGAGTGTATTTTTTCCTTCAAAACCTATTCCGATAATATTCAGCGCATAAGTTCCATCATCTATCATGACAGGAATTCCGGCAGCCAGACATTCTCTGGTCGAATTCTTGAAGGTTTCAAAGGAAATAATGTCGTAATTAATTCTATTATGACAGCCCGCAGGAATCCCATTAAGAACACCTGTGGTGGCTGCAATGCCATTGAAATACATGGCCATTTCCCCAATCAGAGGCTCTGCCCATCCTGAGCTCAAGCTATAAGGGGCACACAACCCAGAAGGATCTTTGTCTGAATATTTGTCTTTATAAATCGAGAGAAGATGGTTATGAGCTCCAAATAAGTGAAACAAAGATTCAAATTCTATTTTTATTCTATCTTCATTCTTCTGATAAGCACTTAAACAAGTTTGGATGCTTCTCCAAGCACATCCCCAGCCGTAGTCCCGGATCCCTTCGGAATTATAGGCATAGAAAGTGGCTCCTTTGGCAAAGTATGGAATTTTTTCAGGGGGTTTTTCTATCACGATAAGGTCATTTTTATCTTCGTTAGAGAGGAGATCTAATTTTCTTTTAGAAAAAATCTTGCCGTCTCGTTCTCCAGTATTGCTTCTCTCAGCGTCTATGGCGTGTGGAAGATGGGATAAAATCTGCTCTCGATTCAAAGGTTCATTTTTTTTCAAAGAATCCACTGAACCCCTTCTGCAATAAAAGAGGTTAATCGCAACAACTGCTGCCATCAAAGCACTTAAACTCAGTGCAGTAGAGGATTTCACTTGCGTTGTTTTTCTTAAAAAAATATTTGAAGCTACAGCGACTAAACAGGACGTAAACCCAGCAATAGAATAATTAACGCAATTCGAATTGACCTTTTCCAAGAAAAACCTATATTGTATTCAGGAAACTATTTTAACAAATTTCTTCTTTTTTGAAAAGGCAAAGCAACCGTTTGTCTGTAAATGCGCTCTTCTTCGGCTGTGTTGAAAAACTCTCCGGTCTCCTGGGATAGCTCGTCAGAATCTGACGATTTTTCGCTCACCTTCCTAGAGGAGGCTCCGAATTTTTCAACACAGCCGGCAAAGGGGCACAATGACGCGTGTATGGGCAAGAAAAGGAACAAGACCGAGGCTAAGGAGGCAGCAACAATTTGAATATGCCTATTTATTTGGAGCAGTATGCCCAGCGCAGAACAAGGCTGTT
>JAFEGQ010000077.1 GCA_018239785.1 Verrucomicrobiota bacterium | reverse complement strand
TGAGGCCTTTCTTCTCATAGCCTATTCTGCTCCAATGCGCGCAAGCGCAAGAGCAGCCCGAGACTTCTACTTGCTAACCTCATGCTTTCGCTCTCCTCATCAATTTCGAAAGAGGTCTAATGTGATTCGTATGAGTAGACACTTTTTCACAGCCTTGCAACTTAAGGCGATGTCGTAGATTATTCGCTCTATGAAAAAGCCTCTTCCCATAGGAATCAGCGATTTTAAAGAGCTCATCGATGGGGGTTACGCCTATGTCGATAAGACTCTGTTTATCGAAGAAATTACCGAGGAGAGGATCAAGGTCGCTCTGATCCCCCGCCCTCGACGGTTTGGTAAAACGCTAAACCTCTCGATGCTCCGCTACTACTTTGAAAAGAGCGAGGAAGATACGAGCTATCTGTTCAAAGACTTGCAAATTTGGCAAAACGAGGCGTGCCGAGCTCTCCAAGGACAGTATCCTGTCATTTTTCTGACATTTAAAGATATTAAATACTCTTCTTGGGAAGAGGCATTTAAAGTATTGCGTTTTCTCATTTCCAGAGAGTTCGGCAGGCATCGCTACCTCTTGGAACAAGAGATGTTGATGATTGAAGAGCGAGAACTCTTTGGCAAAATCGTTTCTGAAGAGGTCGATCAAGCTCTCGTCGGACAGAGTCTCCTTTTACTGACAGAGTGGTTGCATCGTTACCATAAGCAACCCGTTGTGCTCCTCATCGATGAATACGACACCCCGATCCACGCCGCTTATATTGGCAATTATTACGATCCTGCCATTGAGTTTTTACGCAATTTATTGTCGGGTTGTTTAAAGGATAACCAGCACCTCAAGCAAGCTATTTTGACGGGCATTTTGCGCATTGCGAAGGAGAGTATTTTTTCAGGCTTAAACAATGTCCGCACATTTACTCTATTGAATGAAGCTTTTCGGGATAAATTCGGGCTCTTGGAATCGGAAGTTTCAGCCCTTTTGCAAGAGCATGACTTATCTGAAAGATTGCCAGACCTTAAGACTTGGTATAACGGCTATCGCATTGGATCTTGCACAGGGGTTTACAACCCTTGGTCTGTACTCAACTGCATCGCAGAGCAGGGGCGCTTGGCTCCTTATTGGGTGAATACGAGTGACAATGCGTTGATCAAACGTTTGATAGCCCAAAGTACAGGGGGGCTCAAAGCAGATCTTGAAGAGCTGCTCAAGGGGGGCGTTGTCCAAAGAAATATTGAAGAGGGGCTAGTATTTCCTCAGCTTGGGCAAAGCCCAGGCTCTATCTGGTCCCTCCTCCTCCATAGCGGTTACCTCACGATTGATGCAACACCCTCTTACGGGACAGAAATTCAGTTGAAAATTCCGAATTTCGAAGTTTTAGAGCTATATCGCACAATTATTTTAGATTGGTTCACCATCGCCCTTGATGAAGACCACTATCGCCTTCTCTTAAATAGCCTCGTTCAAGGGGATATCCACACCTTTTCGCAGCTGTTTAAAGAGTTTATACTCTCTTCCGCGAGTGTATTCGACGTGCCTGCTGAGGCTTCGGAAAAAATTTACCATGCTTTTGTGTTGGGAATGCTCGTGGGTCTCAAGGGGAGCTATGAGGTGAAGTCCAATCGGGAAAGCGGGCTTGGCAGGTATGATGTCATGTTATTCCCTAAAAATCCTCAAGACTTGGGCATCATCATGGAGTTTAAGAAAGTGGGCCGTTTCGAAAATATCGACTTGCAAACGGCTCTCGACTCCGCCTTAAGGCAAATCAAAGAGAAGCAATACGCTCTAGAGCTTCAAGAGCGGGGGGTGAAGCGCATCTTGTCTCTTGCTTTCGCTTTTGAAGGGAAACAGGTCCTGATCAAACACGAATTTAATTGTTGATGTCTTTGCATATACACATGTTGAATGAAGAGTTGGTTTTTCGTGCCCCCCGTCCGTGCCCGATTTGTGAGGATAGTCGGGCAGGGGCAAGCATCCTATTACCCATAAGTATTTCACTCCCCTAAGCTGTACAGTTGTCATAATTTCTTTGAAGTGGTTTCATTGATGCCAATTTAATCTTGGGAGGACCTATGAACTGGGCTGAATATGAATTTGAAACGATCGATTTGGGGGATGCGCGATTAAACCGACGGGTAATCAACATAGCGCAAACTCTGGGGCTAGCCCCTGGGAGAACAATCCCTCAAGCGTTCCAATCTTGGGCTGCGATAAAGGCATCCTACAATTTTTTCAGCAATAGATCTCTTTCGAAATTCGCTGATATCAGTTGTTACAAAAGAAAGTCCGCCTGGTAGGGGTTTCGGGCTGCTCACGCTTCCGCGCTATTCGCAGACAAAATAGCTGGGAGGAAGGGCCCC
>JAFEGQ010000076.1 GCA_018239785.1 Verrucomicrobiota bacterium | reverse complement strand
TATTCTGCTCCAATGCGCGCAAGCGCAAGAGCAGCCCGAGACTTCTACCTTACTTACCTTTATGCCAAGTGCCAGCCACCTAATCTTGACAACTGACATGATTGAATTTCGAAAGAGGTCTATTCTTCGCTCTCTGATTGACTCGTCATGTCAATGGATAGCAATTGATCGCTTGTGCTGCGACTAGCGCGCAGCGCATGAGCAGCCCGACACTTGCACTTAGCTAACCTCATGCCTCTATTTCTTAGACAAAAGAGAAAAACCTAGAGTTCATTAGCCTTTTTGGACGAGAAAATCAATGCTCGTTCCATCATAGGTGAGCTCTACCTTGCTATGCGGAGGAATATCCCCCTCTAACAATGCCTTTGACATCGGATTGACCACCTGCGATTCAATCAGCCGCTTGAGAGGGCGAGCGCCAAAGAGGGGATCATAACCCGCCGCCGCAAGGTGCTGAACAACCCCATCGGTCCATGCAAGATAAATGTGTCGATTGAGCAGCCGCTCTTTGAGGCGCTCAAGCTGAATATGGACGATCCCTGACATGTGCTCTTCAGAGAGGGGATGGAAGGTGAGGATGTCGTCAAGCCGGTTGAGGAACTCGGGGCGAAAGTGACTCCGTAAGAGGATGAGCATCTCCTCTTTTGGAATTTGCCCTCCTTTTTCTAAAAGGAGATCCGATCCGACATTAGAGGTCATGATAAAGAGGGCATTTTTGCAGTTGACTTTCCTCCCTTTGCTGTCGGTAAGGCGCCCATCGTCAAACACTTGTAACATCATATTGAAAACATCGGGATGAGCTTTTTCAATCTCATCGAGCAAAACGACCGTGTAAGGACGCCTTCTGATTTTTTCAGTTAGCTGCCCCCCTTCCTCATAACCGACATAGCCTGGCGGAGAGCCGATCAGTTTGGAAACACTGTGCTTCTCCATGTATTCTGACATATCGAGGCGGACCATTGCCTCTTCAGTGTCAAAGAGGAGGGTGGCAAGCGCTTTTGCCAATTCGGTTTTTCCCACTCCCGTAGGCCCTACAAAGAGGAAAGCCCCTAAGGGGCGATTGGGATCAGCTAATCCAGAGCGCGAGCGCCGTATGGCATCTGAAACAGCGACGACAGCTTCATGTTGCCCGATGACTCTCTTAGTGAGCTCCTGTTCTAGATGGAGCAGTTTTTGCACTTCTCCTTCTATCATCCGATCCAGAGGAATGCCAGTCCACTTGCTCACAACCTGTGCGATAAGCCGCTCATCTACCTCCTCTTGCAAGAGGCGGTCAGGGTGTTTTTCGAGCTCCGCAGCAGCAGAGTTGATCTCTTCTTGGAGAGAGGGGATCGCACTATAGCGCAATTCGGCGACCTTATTGTAGTCAGCAGCTCGGTCGGCCTCCTCTTCTTGGAAGCGGAGCTGTTCGAGTTTGCCTTTTTTGGCTTTGAGCTTTTCTAAAAGCTTCTTCTCCTCTTCCCACCGCTGTCGCAAGGCGGCGAGCTCTTCCTTAAGTTGGGCGATTTCTTTGGCAGTCTCTTCATCCTTCAGAGCCTCGTGTTTCACAATGAGAGTTGCCAGTTCCCTTTCCTTTTGGTCAATGGGAAGAGGACGAGAGCCGAGCTGTAAGCGGATCATCGAGGCCGCCTCGTCGATGAGATCGATCGCCTTGTCGGGCAAAAAGCGGTCGCTGATATAGCGATAGGAGAGGAGCACGGCTGCATGCAGAGCCCCTTCTGTAATGCGGACTCCGTGGTAATTTTCATACCGTTCCCGTAAGCCCCGCAAAATCGAAATCGCATCTTCTAGAGAAGGCTCTTTCACAATGACGGGCTGAAAACGGCGCTCTAGAGCGGGATCTTTTTCGATATGCTTTTGATATTCCCCTAAGGTGGTCGCTCCAATGCAGTGGAGTTCACCGCGAGCAAGGGCGGGCTTGAGCAAGTTAGCAGCATCCATCGCCCCTTCTGAAGCCCCAGCTCCCACTAATGTATGCACCTCATCAATAAAGAGGATCACTTGGCCTGCGCTGGATTCTATTTCTTTCAGCACGCCTTTGAGCCGCTCTTCAAATTCTCCCCGGTACTTGGTTCCAGCGATCAAACTGCCCATATCGAGGGCGACGAGTTTTTTGTTCTTAAGAGACTCTGGCACATCCCCTTGGATGATGCGATGAGCTAAACCCTCAGCAATTGCTGTTTTTCCAACGCCCGGCTCTCCAATGAGGCAAGGGTTGTTTTTGGTCCTCCTCGAAAGGACTTGCATCGTCCGCCGCACCTCCTCATCGCGTCCGATCACAGGATCGAGCTTTCCTGCCCGCGCCATGGCTGTCAGATCGCGACAGTACTTATTAAGAGCGTCGAAGGCGTTTTCAGCGGAAGGAGAGTCAACATGGCGCCCTGCGCGCCGCTCCTTGATGAGAGTTTCGAGAGCCCCTAAAGAGCCCGATTTCCAGCTTTTAAAGGGTTCACCAGCCCCTTTCCAATAGCTCCACGCTAGGTGATCGACCCCAATGTAACTATCGCCCCACTCTTTTGCGGCATTATGGGCATCGGTGAGGCGCGCTTGTAAGGAGGGTCCTGCTTGAGGTGGCTGAGCGTCGCCTGCAAAAGAGGGGAGCTTTTTTAAAGCTTGGAGCACCTCTTTTTGCAATTGCTGGGGATCTCCTCCTAGGAGACTGGAAAAATAGCCTGAAGCATCTTCTAAGAGCGCATGGAGGAGATGGTTTTCATGGACTTCTGTATGGTTATCTTGCTGGGCAAGGGCAAACGCCTCTTGGAGCGCTTGCTGAGCTGCATCGGTAAAGTTCTGCTTCATGATTCACTCTCTAGGTTATCTCTGCGTACAACGCTAGAGGAGGAAGGTGAAATCGTCAAGGTGTTGACTAGTTTTTGGATACTTTGGCTCCAAGAGCCAAAATCGTCTCTTGGGGAAGCGTGAGAACAGGGTGAGAAGCATCTTTCAAGAGGCTGGCCGTCACTGGATAGCCCAGATCAAGGAGCTGGGCAATTTTTTCGGGACAGCGGCTGAAGATCGCAAATTCGAGAAAAGGTCCTTCTTGCTTTGGATCGGCTTGTTTGACCCGCTCGATCCAGTCGTCTTTAACAATTTCGACATAGTGCATCAGCGCTTCCCATTCTGTGGAAGTTTTGTGCTTCTCGTAAAGGGACCGAATTGTCGGTTCAGCCTCCTTGATTGTTGATGGAAGCGATCGCTCATCTTCCCTGTCTTGATGGAGGAGGCAAAGGAGGCCAGCTGTTTCAAGGGCTTGTTGCTCTGGTTGGTTGCCCCGCTCTAGCCATCCCTCCCAGGCGGAAGGTAAAAGTTCCTTGCAGCGTTGAAGGAGTAATTCTGTTTTTTTTGCATCACAGTTTTTAGCCGCATAAAAAACAGGAGTGTGCCCTTGATCATCCTCTACTTCACAATTTGCTTGTGCCTCCAAAAGCTCTCTGATGCGAGTAACAGGAACAGTCTCTGTCATCGCTGCAAGGTGCAGCGGAGTTGCCGTTCGCGGTACTTGAGAAGGGTTGGTTTCAGAGCTTTTTTCTTCGCTCTCCTCCTCTTTAGCGGGGGGGTTAAGGACCAGCTGATACGTGTGGTAAGCAGACAGGCCAGAGAGGATCCCAGAGAGCGCTCCCCCTCCAAGATAAACCGAAGGCATCAAATTCTCGCCTTTATGGAGCAGGCGCCATCCGCTATCTAATAGATAACTGGTGGCTCCAGCGTAAAG
>JAFEGQ010000075.1 GCA_018239785.1 Verrucomicrobiota bacterium | reverse complement strand
TAGGTGGCTGGCACTTGGCATAAAGGTAAGTAAGGTAGAAGTCTCGGGCTGCTCTTGCGCTTGCGCGCATTGGAGCAGAATAGGCTATGAGAAGAAAGGCCTCATCTCGCTGCCTAAAATCGCGGACTTCTACTTGCTAACCTCATGCTTTCGCTCTCCTGATCAATTTCGAAAGAGGTCTAATCATAAAGTGCACCTGCATTTTGCCGAGGACCAAAGCGTAGGAGTAGAGCGCAACTCATGAAGTTGCCGAGAACGAAAGCGCAGGCCCGCAGGTAAAAGGCGGCTGCAATTTATGATTTTATATTCGGGAATTGGTATTACTGGATGATGCGGATCAAAAGGCCCGTTAAGGCATAGCGATTGTGAGGGTTCCCATAGGCGATCGCATCGAGCAATGCATCAACAGCGATTTTGTCTTGCCGTTCCGCTAAAGATTCAAAGGCCTCTAACAGGAGGCGAGAGGTTTCGTTAGGATTGAGCTCATAAGGGGAGTTAGTCTTATGCTTTCTCTTGTTCCAAGGAAGAAGAGGGCGCAACTGAATGAGCTCTTCTCCTCGCTTCGAGCGGATGTAAGCGAGCAGTTGCTCTTGATAAGGTCCCTCTACTCCCAGTCGAAAGAGGGCTAACGTGCAATAAGTGCGGATGAGAGGAGCCCCTATATGCTCACTTTCTCGCTTCAAAAGAGCGATGGCTTCAGGAGTTCCCATGTTCTCCAACAAAGAGACCAAAATGGGGACCAGATCATCTTGTCGCTTTTGAAAAAGAGAAGTGGCGAGCTGTAAAAACTCTGACTGGGGCAGCTGTGCTGCTTCGACGACAATGGCTTCGCGTAGCCGCTGCGAGATTTCCACTAACATCTCCCCCTCTTCACGCCCCAGGGGAGCAGAGAGGGTGCGCAGGTAGCCTACAGCCCCTGTCCGAGAACTTTGAAGTGTGTAGGCCTTTTCCCGCGGATCACAATGGAGCATCTCGATCAAAGCAGCAACGCTCCTTGGATCTTGGCGCAAGAGCAGAGCGACACCTGCATTCAGATGCGCTAAATAGTTATTGGATCGCAAAAGAGAAACAAGGACCTCCTCGCCTCCTTCGACCTCTCCCAAAGCAGCGATCGCAAAGAGATTCTCCTTCAAAGCGAGCTGCTTTAGAGGAGAAAGAGCCTCCTCTTTCCCCAAGAGATAAAGGGCCTGTAAGGCGGCGATTTGGAGCGTGGGGGATGAGGAGAGGCTTAACGCTTCGAGCCGCTCTAAAGAGGCGCCATCGCGAAGGGCGCCAAAGGCAAAAGCGCAGATCTCTTGTTGCAAAGGATCGAGCTGCAAGCTCAAACGCCTAATTTCGGGAAGAAAATCATCTCTGCCCCCCTTAGCAAGACTGTCGATGGCTGCACGGCGCAAGACAGGATCGGGGTCCGAAAGAAACCGCATCAAAGCGCGGTCGGCTTCAGGAGTGGCTAAAAGGACATAAAGTTGCGGGAAGATGGGGCGAATTTCTGGGGGCACTTTGGCCATCAAGACATCGAGCTGCAATACCGTTGCCTGGTGCTTTCGAAGAGCTAGCGCATGTAACGCCTCTAAACGGATAAGAAGAAAGTCGGAGCTTAAGGCGAGAAAGAGAAGAGCATCAGCATCGTCATCTTCAAGCCCAGTTAGTAAGTTGACACAAGCGGCTTGAAGAGCGGGATGGGGACTTTGCACCCCCGCGGCGAAAATCGGTAAAAGATGGGTATCCCCGGCAATGCCTGCCCCAAAGGCAGCCATGAGCTGGTCCTGAGGATCTTTGGCATTGAGGGAAGAGAGGAGAATGTTCTCTCCAACCTCCCTGAGCACCTCAAAGTCATGCTGGGGGTAGCTTTCTCGGTACTGCTCTACTGCTTCAGCGATTTGACCATGTCCTGCCATCCACTGCAAAGAGGTCGTTGCAAGACATAAGAAAGTTATAAGTGGTCCCAAAGATCAATCCCATGGTGGTGGAGGACGGTTCTCAACGCTCCAATTGGCATCCCAATGACATTATAAGGACACCCGGCAATGCTTCTGACGATCACACTCCCGTTTTCTTGCAGCATATAGGAACCTGCTTTATCAGACGTTTTCACAGCTGCTTGGTAGCGCCGAATCTCCTCATCGGTGAGAGGGGCAATCTCGACCTGTGTCCGTTGCACCTCTATCGCATAGGTGCCCTTGTTAAAAGCGCAAAGAGCTGAGTAGACAGTATGCCAATTGCCAGCGAGTTCTTTGAGGAAGGTAAAGCTCTCTTTTGCGTCTTTGGGCTTAGGGTAGAGTTTCCCTTCCCGATAAACGATGGTGTCGCCTGTCAAAATAACCCGATCTGGGTAGGTGGAGATAAGCGATTCTGCTTTGGCTTGGGCTAAATTGCGCACATAGCGCTCAGGATCTCCATGAAAAGGGAGAGAACTCTCATCAAAGGGGGGAGAGGCGACCTCAAATTTGAGGGAAAAAAAATTTAAAATCTGCATTCGCCGAGGAGAACTCGAACCTAAAATAAGCGGAAGTGTCATGGCTCCTAATTTACGCGATGCCTTTTATTTTTGAAATAGATATCATCGGCCTGGAAAATAGGGAGCTCAGAGATCATTGGACATTGAAGTTGTAAGAAATCACTGGAGTGGGATCGGAGAGAAGAACAGAGTCGAGCATCTCACCTCTTATTTGCAGTCCATTGCCCCAAAAATCCAAGAGTTCGAAAAAAAAATCCAGGCGCAACAAAAAAATCAGCCTTATGGAGCCAGTGGGGCCAACAACAAAGAGAATTGCAGGAAAAATTAAAAGCATTAAGAATTTTAAATGAGCGTGTCATTTCCTTAGAAAACAGTTGGGACGCTCGGTTTCCAAATGAGTTTTCCTTTCGCGGTGTTGAGGGTTTTTAATACAAATATTTAAATATCAAGAGACTTCATTAGATAAAATAGGGGGTCGTTTTCTAGAGATATGGAACAAATATAAGGAGGAAAACCTCTTGGATCTGGACAAAATCGTCCAAGAGATCTTTCTCTCCGAGCTAATGCAGCAAATACGACAGATCGGAGAAAATAGGGACAATCTGTCCCTCTGGAACTTTGGGAAAGCATTAGAAGAGCATCCAGAATTGATTCCAGAACCTTATAGGTCACAAGCCAATTACATAAAAGATATCTATAAACAACGAGCTCTTCTTATCCAAGGAATTGCTGAATATTTCGAAGAGAAGATCTCCTCCAGTGATTTTTACTTAGAAAATCTCAAGGATAAAGAACCTTCAAAAAATGAGCTCCCTCTCCTCGACTTGAAAAAATAATTCGAAAAACTGCAAGCAGATCAAAAAAAATGGGAAAAAGTCCTTGATCGCTCATTAAATGGCGAAGAGACGGTGGAGCTCGATGAGCCGCTGCCGATGATTGAACCCCCTGTTCCTCCTCCTCCTTCTGGAAAGAATAGCTCTTCTACGACATTAGTGGCTCTTTTTGTGGTCACTTTGATTGCCACCTACTTTCTCTTGCGCAATAAAAGCAGCGTCGCTGCTCCATAAGTCAGTGGGCGAATGGCCTCAAGGTGAAATCCTACCGACTCACACAGCTGCGCAAGCTCTTGAGGAGTTGTAAAATGCTGCACACTGTCTGATAAATGCTTGTAGGCCTCACGACTTTTAGAGAGAAGACGCCCCAAAAGAGGGAGGGCGATCTTCAACTGGAGGTTGTG
>JAFEGQ010000074.1 GCA_018239785.1 Verrucomicrobiota bacterium | reverse complement strand
CGATAAGATTCGCAATGTTGACTGAGAGGTGTGCAATAACTCATGAAGTAATTTTGAGTATTAGTTACTTTTATATCAAGCACAAAAACCCGTCGCTTTGCTGGCGACGGGTTTTAAGATCGGAAAGGACTTTTCTAGTAGTCCATTCCTCCTCCATGAGCATGTGCAGGCATCGCAGGCTTGTCTTCCTTAATTTCTGCCACAATCGCTTCTGTGGTCAGAAGCATGCCAGAAATCGAAGCTGCATTTTCAAGTGCCGAACGGGTCACTTTTGTGGGGTCAACAATCCCTGCATCGAACAGATCGACATAGACGTCTGTGAGGGCGTCATAGCCAATCGTCCCTTTCCCATTGGCCACATTTTGCATGACCATTTGGATGACAAGGGAGCGCTCTTTACCGGCGTTTTCGGCAATGCATCCGAGAGGAGATGTGAGAGATTTTTTCACAATTTCAGCTCCATGTCGCTGATCGCCGCTCAATTTTTCGCAGAGCTTTTCAACAAGCGGGATGCAAGAGATAAGAGCTGTTCCACCCCCTGGGAGGATCCCCTCTTCAACCGCTGCTTTTGTCGCATGGTGCGCATCTTCAACGCGGTCTTTTTTCTCCTTCATCTCAACTTCCGTCGCAGCGCCAACGCGCAAGATCGCAACGCCCCCTGTCAATTTAGCTAAGCGCTCTTGCAGTTTTTCTCGGTCGTAATCAGAGGTGGTCGTCTCAATTTGCGCCCGAATTTGTTTCTTGCGCTCGTCGATTCTGCTCTTTGTGCCAGCTCCTTCAACGATCGTCGTGCTGTCTTTATCGACAACGATCTTCTTGGCGCGTCCCAAATCTTTGATCGTCGCATTTTCAAGCTTTAAGCCGAGCTCTTCACTGATCACTTGCGCACCGGTGAGGACAGCAATGTCTTCCAACATCGCTTTGCGTCGATCTCCAAAGCCAGGGGCTTTAACTGCACATACTTTCAAGCCTCCGCGCAGCCGGTTGACCACGAGAGTTGCAAGAGCTTCGCCATCCACATCTTCTGCAATGATTAAAAGAGGAACACCTTGTTCTGCAACAGCTTGCAACACAGGGAGAAGCTCTTTAATGGAGCTGATCTTTTTCTCATGAATCAGGACATGAGCGTGTTCTAAGACCGCTTCTTGGTTTTCTGGGTTGGTTTGGAAGTAGGCGCTTAAGAAGCCTCGGTCAAAACTCATCCCTTCGACGAAATCGATGGTCGTTTCAAGCCCTTTAGCTTCTTCGACGGTGATCGTTCCGTCTTTACCCACTTTTTGCATAGCATCGGCAATCAATTTTCCAATCTCTGGGTCGTTGTTTGCTGAAATTGTCGCTACAGAGGCGATATCTTTTTGATCCTTAACCGATTTGCTGATTTTCTTGAGATTTTCAACAACCACCTTCACCGCTGCGTCGATGCCTCGTTTGAGGTCCATCGGATTAGCACCCGCAGTGACCATTTTAAGCCCTTCGGTGTAGATCGCCTCTGCGAGTACAGTTGCCGTTGTGGTCCCATCGCCCGCTTTATCATTTGTTTTGCTTGCGACTTCTTTAACCATCTGAGCGCCCATATTTTCGTGCTTGTCTTCAAGCTCGATCTCCTTAGCGACGGTCACTCCATCTTTGGTGATAGAAGGGGGGCCATAAGCTTTGTCGATCACGACATTGCGCCCTTTAGGGCCAAGAGTGACTTTTACTGCTTTGGCCAATGTCTGTACGCCTTTGAGAATTTTTTGGCGCGCATCTTCTTTAAACTTAATGTCTTTAGCTGCCATGTGTCTTACTCCTCAATAATTGCAATGATGTCGTCTGCGCGTGCGATGATGTAATTTTCATCATCCAGTGTCACTTCTTGTCCCGCGTACTTGTCGAGCAAAATCAAATCGCCCTCTTTAACAGGCATTGGAGTGAGTTTTCCGTCTTTTTCGACCTTTCCTGGGCCTACAGCAACCACACGTGCGGTCTCCTGTTTTTGCTTCGCAGAGTCAGGAAGGATGATTCCTCCTTTGACTTGCTCTCCAGCTTCCGTGCGTTGAGCGAGCACTCGGTTGGAGAGAGGTTTCAATTTTATTTTTAAAGCAGTCATTGTGGTAACCTCCATAGGTTAATTGAGAAGAGCCTGATTTTACGTGGAAATGAGTTTTCGAGGCAACCGAAAAATTAGCAGCTCGAAGATTTGAGTGCCAAAAAACGAAAAATAAATACGTTTACATACGTTTTTAGGAACAGTTGGTATTGTCTCGACGGATGCCATTTCAATAAGGAGGGGGGGGAAGATGGGGAAAAAACGGAGTAGCGTCACAGAGCGAGAATGTTGGGATCTAAGTTCACTCTATCCGTCAGAAGCAGCGTGGGAAGCGGATCTTGAAACGCTCTCTTGGGATAACCTCGTTGAATTTCAAGGCCGTTTAGGGGAAGGCCCTCTCGTCATTGCTGCATTATTCGATTGTTTTTTTGAAATGCAAAGAAAACTCGATCGTCTCTATACCTATGCCCATTTGCGCCACGATGAGGATTTGGGCGAAGATTCTAACAAGGGGCGCTATCAAAGGATCACTACTCTTCTCCATGCTTTTGAAGAGGCCTCGAGTTGGATCGAGCCAGAACTGCTCGCTCTCGAGGATTTCGACAAGGTAATCCGCGACCAGAAGCTTGCTCGCTACCGCTTCTATTTAGAAAAGATCAGAAGGAAAAAGCCCCATACTCTTTCTTCTAGAGAAGAGGAGTTGATCGCAATGGCGGGCAGAGCTCTTGCCACCCCTTCGCAAACGTTCGGGGCAATGACAAATGTAGATTTTAAATTTGGTTTTGTGAAAGACAGTGAAGGCAAAGAGCACGAATTGACCCATGGGAGCTACCTCTTTTTTCAGCGCAGTTTTGACCGCACTTTGCGCGAAAACAGTTTCAAGCAGCTGCATGCTCAGTATAAACAGTACGAAAATAGTCTTTGCGAACTTTTGACAGGGCAGATCCAAAGCGATTGGTTTATGGCCCGTTCGCATCATTTCAAAAGCTGTCTTGATGCTGCTTTGTTTCCAAAAAATATTGAACGCAATGTCTATAAGGCTTTGATTGAGGCGGTCCACTCGCAAATCAAGCATCTTCATCGCTATATGGAGGTGCGCCGTGAGATTTTGGGGGTAAAAGAGCTGCATTTGTGGGACTTATCGGTTCCTCTTGTGAAGGAGGGGAGTCGGCAAATTCCTTATGAAGAGGCAGAAGAGTTGCTCATCGCATCGGTGGCTCCTCTAGGAGAGGAGTATCAAAAGCAGTTGATGCAAGGCCTGGGGGCTGAAGCGTGGGTAGATCGGTATGAAAATGAGGGGAAACGCTCTGGAGCCTATTCGAGCGGCTGTTTCGATAGCTGTCCGTTTATTCTGATGAATTACAAAGGGCTGCTCAATGATGCGCTCACATTGGCTCATGAAGCAGGCCATAGCATGCATAGTCAGCTGAGCCGGTTAAATCAGCCCTACCACGACTTTCGCTATCCCATCTTTTTGGCAGAAGTTGCCTCTACCTTCAACGAGGAGCTTCTTTTTCGCCTGCTTCTCGCCAAGGCTTCAGGGGAACAAGAGCGCCTCTTTTTGATCAATCAAAGGCTGGATGGGATCCGGTCGACCTTTTTTCGGCAGACGATGTTTGCAGAATTTGAGCTCTATGTTCATGAGGCGGTTGAGCGAGGAGAGCCCTTGACTCCGGCCATTTTGAAGGAAAAATACTACGTACTTAATAAAGAGTATTTTGGACCGCATGTCTGCTTAGATCGTGAGATTGAGATGGAGTGGGCTCGTATTCCTCACTTTTACTACAACTACTATGTGTATCAGTATGCGACGGGCATTAGTGCTGCCGCTGCATTGGCGGAAAAGGTGCTCGGAGGGGGCGTGAAAGAGCAAGAGGCCTATTTAAACTTCCTCAAGGGGGGAGGCAGTAAGTACCCGATTGATTTGCTCAAAAATGCGGGTGTTGACATGACCTCTCCTGAAGCAGCTTTATCGTTGATTAAGACATTTGCAAAGCTCACTGAGGAGCTCGCGCCCATACATAAGTAACTTACAGGATTGGATTTGGGTTTTGGATTTTGAGTTTTTTTCTTTGTTAACGAGAGAAAGGCAAAAAAGTGACTGGGGCGGGCGTTTCGGGCTGCTCCTGCGCTGCGCGCTCTATTCGCAGACGGGGTAATGGGGGGAAGGGCCTCACCTCGCGTTGCCAAATCGCGTCCTCGGAGGTGGAGCGTGCGCAGCACTGCCCCCCTGGGCCCTTCGAGCCTACGCCCTTTGGGCTTAAGGCCACT
>JAFEGQ010000073.1 GCA_018239785.1 Verrucomicrobiota bacterium | reverse complement strand
TGAACCATCGCCATGCCGTACGGTAACTGACTCCCTGCTGCTTTGCCCAAACGCTCAATTTCATGTGAATGAAATATCATATTTGACTATATCTGTCTATAATTTTGGCAACAGTTGCCAACCCTGTAATGTCTTGTTTCAAATGGGTGAGGGTGACAGGAAATGTCATTTTCTGCGGGGTCAAGAAGTTAGGATGGAAGGAAATGTGGGCGGTCGTACGCGTCTTTTTGATTAAAATCGCAATTCCCACAGCTCCTGCTGTCAAAACAGCCCCCGCTACTGCTATTTGTGGAAAATAATCCCCTTGAGCTGGTCGACATTCTCCAATCATTAAAGCCGTGTCCGGATGTTTTGGATTGCTAAATCCAAGAGCTCTCTTCCCCGGTCGGACAGAGCTGCCCTTGCGCCTCTTAGTCCCTCGCGCATCATCTGCAGGCGAGGCAACAGCTCATCCAAAGACGTTGTGCTCAACTGATGGGCCATTTCTCTTACTCCAGAGCGGCAACTTTCCAAGAAAATCTTCACGCCAGAGTGGAGAGGATGATTGTGGTCCCCTCTGATCTGGTTTAAACGAGCGATCCAATCTGCCAGACTTAAACCCTGAGCCCCCTCTTGATCGAAGAGCAAGCGCAAGGTATCCAAATTCGATTCCTGGGCGTGTAAAATCAATGCCTCAAAGACGTTGCCTCTCTCTTGAAAAGGGAGCTGGTCGATGAGCTGCTGGATAGCGTCTAGATCGAGTGGCGATGTCGGCGGCAATCCACGGCTGACAAGACTTGGCATCTGATGGATAGTTCCAGGGAGAACAGCAGGGCGCAAGACGGGAGCCCCCTCTACTGGCATCTTCTTGGCAAAGAGAGTCTGGCGCGCGATCAAGGCAAGCGCTCCAAGAGCAATCACTGTAAGATCTCCTCCAATCATCAAGTTTCTTCGAGAAGACCTGGGTGCAGGAGGATCTATATCATTGGGAAATCCATGAGTTTTCATATACTCCTCATTGGGTGGAAACTGATATTTTTCCATATTAGCCCTCATACTTATTAAGACTTAACTATATATTAATATTTAATTAAATAAAATAAATATTATTTTTTAATTTCGAGCCATGTATTAACTATTTCTAAATTAACCTCTTGGTTAATTGCATTGAAAAGCTTTTCCTCCTTTTCAAGCTCAGCAATGCGCCCTTTCGATGCCATAAAGAAGCTCTGACCGGCAAACACCCCTGAGCCAACAAGCCCGCCCATCGCCAAATATGTGCTGATGACAAAACGTGCGATCCTTCGACCCGAAATTGCATGATCAGGGGTTCGAAAAAATGACTTAAAGTTATGAATCTGAAAAACGAGCAGCCCAGCACCTACCGCAACACCGCTCCATGCAAAAAACTTTAAGGTCCCTTGAGCTTTCTCTAATTTTTGGCGAAGTGCAGGAAATTCTTCCACTAATGCCTTGCAACGACCAAGCTCGTTCACCCGAGGAGTGTAAATAGCAAGTTCGCCTTTCAGAACAAATGACCGTAGTTCTTCCACGGGTTTTTTATAAAAATCGCCTTGCTCTTGCAGAGTTTTTGTGTAGGCGTTGAGGATCCGTTTTTGCACATCCTCAGACACTTGCTTCCACCTTCGAGAAAAAATTCCCTTATTGTATAAGTAATTACTAAAAGTATCGTCGCACAATAATTCCATTTTATTTTTCAACCCCTAGCCAAGTATTAATTGTTTCCAAAGTGCAGTCTGAACTCACTTTGTTAAATAGCTCTATTTCTGAAGCAATATTATCAAGGTATTCCTTAGATGAGATCTCGAATGCGCGGAAGGCAAACATACTAGAAGAGACAATCCCTACGTTTCCCACTAAATAACTTGCCACGAAACGCAAAGCTCCAACTTTTTCTGGCTCTTTAATAAAACTACGAAATCTAGAAATCGTAAAAATTAAAGATCCAACAGCAACAGCGCTCATAAGTGAGGCAAATATTTTTAATGTTCCTTGAGATTTTGTTAATTTGTCTTTGAGATCAGGCAACTTTGCGTTAGATGCCTTGCAATCAGCCATCGCTTTCAAGCAAGTATTATAAATCGTAGAATCGTCTTTTAATTGGATCAATTCTTCTTGGCCGATACTTTGTTTGCAAAATTTCACTATATAAGTTTTTGCATCTTCTGAATTATGTCTTTCCCATTGATTAGAGAAAGTTCCTTTATTGCATCTATAATTGTCATAACTAGGCTCGCATAAGAGTTTCAAAGCATCCATAGAGACCTCCGTTTTTTTAACTTTAACTATTTTAATTAAAAAAATGGATTGATTGCAACAATTAAATTGTTGTAGATTCTATATATTATAGATCGCTTGATAACATGACTGAGCGCTTATTCTTCAGGTTGTTTAGGCACAAACTCGTGCTTGATCAGCACCTGCTTCCCTTCGAAGGCAAAGGCGAGGTACAAAATCCGCTGCACTCCCCGCTCTTTGAGCTCTAAAGCGTAATGTTTATCCTTGATTTGCTGCATGGCAGAGTGAAGCGCTGTTTCCACGTCGATGTTTTCGAAGCTGCCCACCTTCTTAAACTCCATGATAATTCCCAAATCTTGGGGATTTTTAGGAAATAGCATGACGTCATATCTCCCCAAACCACTCTCTCGATTGGATTTCACCTCATAGCTGTCCTTAAGCCCTACCAACATCCCTAACACAAAGGCGTGGTAAATTTTTTCTGAAGCTTCAGCTGGTACATCGAAGACACTCACAGAGGAGAACATGAACTCCTTAAAAAGCTGCGAAAAGGTGTCAATATCACCCTGAGTGAGGCTCTTCAAAAGGAGATGGTAGCGGCGCTCGTAGAGGGTCTTTGTAAACCACTCCACAATCATGGTGCGGTAGAGTTCTCCCACTTCAAGATTGGGAATTTTTAAGGGGATAGGAGAGCCATAGGAGGGGATGGCGTCGAGCGTTAAATAGCCAGTAAAGAGGAGTAACGACCAAACAGAATCGGGATTGTGATCAAGCTGAGGAAACACTAAGCCATCTTCGACGTTTTTCTTGAGAATCCCCTCTCTGAGCAGCTCTTCGAGGTCTGTCTTCAGCTCTTCTGTCCCTTGGACAATCAACCGCTTGATCAAAGCGTTATCGCTTGTATTCACCCAGTAGGGAGCTAGGCGGCCCTTTTGAGCAATGCAGTTGAGTACCGACCAGGGGTTGTAAATGCCCGTACATGCCCCTACGCGATAACCATTATACCAACGTTTAAATTCGGGCAGTTTCTCGAGCAGGTCGTACTCTTGAAGAAGAGCTGAGACCTCTGATTCTAAAAGCCCAAATTTATCGTTAAATGTTTCATTCAGCAGAGTGAAGGTGCTGACATTGTTCAAGCCTGAAAAAATGCTCTCCTTGGCAATGCGCAAAATCCCTGTCAGCACCCCTAGGCGCAAATGGGGGTTATCTTTCAGACAGCTCGACAGTAAATTTCGGAGGAACTCGATCGTAGGATCGTAGTAGTTGTGAATATACGCGGAATGGACAGGGGTGTCGTATTCGTCAATGAGGAGGACAACTGGCTGCTTGTGGTAGAGGGATAACCACTGGCTGAGGAGCCGTAGGCTCGCTGCACAAAGAGTTGGGCTTGCTTGTTTTCGAAGGATAGACTCAAAATACTTTTGCTCTTCAGGGTCGAGTAGATCGCTTTCTAAGAGGTAGCGATGGCGCAGGAACTCTTCAGAGAGGAGCATGCTAAAATGCTCAAAGGTGTTTTCCCAAGAGGAATGTTTTACATCCTTAAAAGTGAGGAAAATAACGGGAAATTGCCCCTGTAAACTGCGACATTTCGCATTATGCCAAATTTTGAGATGTTTAAAGAGATAGCTAGTGTCTTCTTCTGATTTCTCAAAAAAATAGCGAATCATGGAGAGATTTAATGTTTTACCAAAACGGCGCGGACGGGGAATGAGCGCCACCCGTACATTGTTATCGATCATCTCTTCGATGAGCAGCGTCTTATCGATGTAAGCGCACTCTTCGTCGATGATTCCCTTGAAGTCGCTCATTCCTATGGGGAGATTTCTTCTTTTCATGCGACACATCTTAGCACACCGTAGAGAAAAATAACATCAACAGAGGTCTGGCAAAAATAATTGCTTCCACTGATCTAAGAGAGCTAAACTGACTCCTTTGCCGCCGCAAACAATGAGAGTGATCCGCTTAAACTCCCGAATTACCTCTTTGTTTTCATACAGGATGGCTAAAGAGGCGCCACATGCGGGCTCGACAAGCATCCGCTCGTCATCAGCAAAGCGCAAAATGGCTAAGACCGCCTCGGCATCGGTGACCACTTGAGGGATCACCCGGTGTTCACGGGTCAGATCAAAAGCCTTTTGAGCCACCTGCTTGACCCCTAAGGAGCTTGCGATGCTTGTGACGCGCGGCAAACGAACAACGCGCCCCGCCCGCATCGCTTGGGCCAATGCGTCGGCACCAACGGTCCCTGCGGCGATCACAGGGACATCGCCCCAGCCCCTCCGTTGCAAACCGAGGATTACCCCTGTCATCAATCCCCCACCCCCGACAGAGAGGAGAATGGCATCGGGCTTTTCAATTTCATCGACCAATGAGCTATGCCCCTCCCAAATAAGCGGATCGTCATAAGGGGAGACAAAGACCGCCCCCCTCTCTTTGGCCAACTTCCGTGCAAATCCGGCAGCTTCATCAAAATCATCTCCATAGACGATCAATTCGGCTTCTTCGTCGAGGATGCGTTGTCTTGCCACCTCGGCGGTCATCTTGGACACCACTACCGTCACATGGACGCCAAGGTGGCGCCCTTCATAAGCGGTCGCTATTCCTGCATTGCCTCCTGAAGCTGCGACAAAAGCGCGCACACCCCGCTGGACGTGGGATTGCACGAGATATCCCATCCCTCGATTTTTGAAAGAGCCGCTGGGCTGAAGATTTTCGAGCTTTAGAAACACCTCACAACCCGTATGGCGGCTTAAAATGGCCGAAAACAGATTGGGTGTTTTGTAAAACAGCTCTTTAGACAAGTTCGATGAGAGTTTCGAAGACATGAACCGCCTCAGCATAGAGTTGCACCAAAAAAGGCGTCCCTTCGATCACCTCAATCTCCACATGGCCGGGGCGACCAAGAAAATGCCCCTGCTCAGAGACAATCCGTTTTTGCGTTAGAGGAATCATCTTTTCTTGGCGCAAATAGGCGGCAAGCCCCGCTTGAATCGAGCCGCTAAACGGATCTTCCTCAATCCCAATCGTGGGAGCAAAGACCCGCGCATGCACATGATAATGGGGATGAAAGGTCCTTGGCGTGAGGACACAAAGGGACATGATCCCCTGTTCTAGGCAAAAACGGCTGAAAGCTGGCAGATCGACTGAAAGAGCGCCAAGCGACTCGAGTGAAGAGGCTGTGAGGTAGAGGCATTTAGAGGTCCGATCGATCAGCAAAGGGCGCTCTCCATCGACTTGCGTCGGGAGCACATCAATGACTTTGAGCAATTCATCAAGAGGAACCAGACAAGATTCAAGCTGCGCTCCAGGGATTCTCAAGGTGAATATAATCCCCTCTGGCCTGGTGAGATCGATGCCCACTGGAAAAATGCCTGCTTGGGTCTCAATTTGAAACGCATAGCGCTCTTGATTCTCAGCGCTTAAACGCCTCTCCCATTCAATAGCGCGCAAAGCTCCAACGGTTGAATGGCCACAAAAGGGAAGCTCAATCCCCTTCCTCGTGAAATAGCGCAACCGAAATTCAGCTACCTCACTTGGGAAAACAAACGCCGTTTCCAAGGGACCAAGCTCCTGCGCCAATTGGCGAATCTCTTCTTCAGAGAGCTGCTCCGCATCCAGCACCGCAGTGGTGGGATTTCCCCCAAACAAGACGTTAGTGAACGCATCGACCTGATGCACCTTAAAGAGTCTCATACCTCGTACTCTAACAAAATCAATATTTAACTATCTAGTTTATGAGAAAAAAGATCGGGTTGACAATTTGTAACTGCTACCATATCAATCTCTCCTTAAAGTCGCCTTAGTCCTCGATGCACTTCCCGATTTTATCAGACTTTTTGAGCCTTTAGCACCTCAAAAATTCCCCTCTCTCGACCAGCTCTTAAAGGAAAAACCGCGCAAAAGGGGGCGCAAGTGATATTTGAAGCAGTTTTAATCAATCTGTAACTGCCCTTTTCCATGCAGTCTCTGGACCACTTTTACTGCATTGGCATCTTCTTTAGCATACTTTTCACTGAATGCCTTACCGCTCATTTGTTCTTTGCTAACTTGGAAGGTTGTCTCCTCAAAACTCTTGCCGGTTTTAAGGATTTTAATAGGGACCGCTTCACCCTTGAGCATGACAGATTTGATCACTTCTGGAGTTTTTTCGTATTCATACTTGATTCTCTTCACCCCATCGGAATTCTTGCTATATTTTTCGCTAAGGGCTTCTCCAGTCATTTTTTCCCCATCGATTTCGAACACCGCGACCCTAAAATCCCCTGTATTTTCTGGAATTTTGATCGTCATTAGTTTCTTCTGGAAAGTCGCTGTAGCAACTTTTGATGTTTTTTCACTTATCTCGGTTATCACCGCCCCAACGTGAAATCCCTCTTCTTTCTCTGCTTGACGCCTACAAAATAAACGATTGTTCCTCCAAAAGTGAAAGCAGCAGAAGCCTCAAGGAGCCCTTTAGCAACCGTATCCCATCTTTCCTTGGCACCTAGTCCCAGCAATGCACCAGCCGCTAGGCCGGCAATCACTCCAATGCTAACCGCCCCTTTACCTACTGCCTCTTTATTTACTTTCATATCGGCCTCCTGTTGCTTCTCTCTTTACTATAATAAAAACTATTTATAGTAAAAATTAAATTTTTCTTAATTAAAAGAGGTGTGTGAGCTCAAGGAACATATAGAGAGCTACGCATAACAAGAAAAGCGCGTAATAGATCCGCAAATGAAGGGGATTTAAATGATGCATGGCCTTGGCTCCCCAAGGAGCCGTCAACATGACGGTAGGGAGCAAGATAAAAAAGACGAGAAGGTCGACATAGCCTAATGAAAAACGGGGGCGCCCCGCAACTCCCAGCCCTGTAATGACCGCCCCCAGCGCTCCAACAAATCCAACGAGCGCAGAGCTTGCTGAAGAAAGACCAATGGTCATGTGAAGGGGATAGCTATACGCCTTCATGACAGGCACAGTAAACGTCCCCCCCCCGGTCCCCACTAAGACAGAAATGCAGCCAATACAAGCGGCAAAAAGTCCTTTTACCCCCCCTCGAGGCGCCGTTTGAGACAACACAAGGCTTTGAGCGGGCAGTCCCAAATAGATAGCGACCAAGAGGAGAAAGATCGTGAAGAATACCTTTAAAAAAAAACCTGACACCAAAGAGAGGATGAGGACACCTACGATGACCCCAACCACTAAAGGCGGCCACCATCCCTTGAAATAAGGAATATCTAAATAGCCGTGGCTATGTTGCTTGCGCACAGCCATCCAAGAGCTGGGGCCAATAAGGGCCAAAGAGGTGCCCACCGCTTCATGCATCACGATATCGGAAGAGATGCCAAAACGGTCGAATAAAAAGAGAAAGAGCGGGACAGTGAACACCCCTCCTCCCACGCCAAAGAGGCCGGAGACAAAGCCAGCAACCAGCCCTCCGGCAATGAAGGCGAGCGCATACCATAAAAGGTCGATGCTTTCTTGCATAAACGCCTTTTAAAGGATCCGCTAAAGAGAGGCAACTAAAACTGCAAGCGCAAACCTGTGTAAGGACCGTGAAATCCGACATCAAAGGTGTGGACAAAGCCCATTTGAGAGATTTGTCGAAGGAGGCTGAAATAGAGAGCCAGGTCATAACCTGCTTCGACGGTCAAGCAATAATCGCGCCCTGTCAAGGTATAGGTGGTGGCAACCTTGACATCGATCCCAAATACGCAGGTCGTTTCTCCAGGAAACGTCGCTTGATTCAAGCGCGTGCGCTGTTCTCCCACGAGCAAGAGCCCCCCGAGATGGGCGTGGACCCCGGCGCAAGAGCGAAGCGTCGCATCGGCGGCACACCCAAATTCTCCCCCATACCCGGTAAAGGCAAAACGCTCCTTTTGTACCCCTTCGGTAGCATTGATCTTGCGCCGATCTTCCACATCGAGATAGCGAGGTCCGCCATACACATAGAGAACGCACTGCTGCAGGCAAAGAGGCGCTAAAGCGATCCCGGCGCTTCCTGTATCGTATTCCACCGACCGCTCAGCATGAGCGCCCGGTTGAAGCCCTCCTAAGGTAAACAGCTCCCCATAGTTAGCACTCGCCTTCGACTTGAAGTGAGTATAGTGGCCATAGACGTAACAACTTTTATCAGACGCTAGCGAAGCTGCCCCCACCCGATAGCCCCAATCGTAATCGGTATTGAGAATGCGAGGAGTGGCTCCCCCTTCGGCGGTTCCCACAACAAACGTCCCGCCACAGGGGCGCCAATACAAGGAAGCGCCCTTGACCTCAAAAGAGGCAGCAAGAGGAAGGGAAAAAAGGAGAAGGAGAAAGAGAATACGCCGCATAGCGGGAACAATACGCTAAACGCTACTTTCTAAAAAGAGAGACTCTCTGTTATCGATAGAATTATGAAGCCATTCGTTCCCCCTCTCATGGGGCAAAAGTTGTTGAGTTCGAGCCGTTACAATAAAGGGTGCGCGTTTACGGCTGAAGAAAGGGACCTCTTTGAGCTGCACGGCTATCTCCCTTACGCCGTCGAGACCTTTGATCTGCAGGTCGAGCGGCACTACCAACAGTTCTTGCGATGTCAAACGGATATGGCTAAATCGACGATGCTCCACTGGGTTTTTGCAAAAAATATCCGCCTTTTCTACCGCCTCGTGCGCGATCACCTCAAAGAGATACTTCCGATTCTCTATACCCCCAGTGTTGGAGATCGGGTCCAATTGCATAGTCACGAGCTGCGTAAAACCCATGGTCTTTATCTCAACTACCCCGACATGGATAAAATGGATCGCATTCTCGACCAGTGGACCGACGAAGAGATCGATTTGATCGTCGTCACCGATGGGGAAGGGGTTTTGGGCATTGGCGACCAGGGAATCGGGGGAATCGAAATCTCGATTGCCAAATTAATGGTCTACACCGCTTGTGGAGGGATCGATCCTAATCGGGTTTTGCCTTTGGTCCTCGATGTCGGAACTGACAATAAAACCCTCCTTGATGATCCTCTCTACTTAGGCTGGCGCCATCCTCGCCTTCGGGGCGCGGAGTATGACGCCTTTATCGATAAATTTGTCACTCTTGTGAAGGCAAAATTCCCCCATGTCTATCTCCATTGGGAAGACTTAGGAAGGGAAAATGCACGAGCCATCCTCGATCGGTACCGGCATCAACTCTGCACGTTTAATGACGATATCCAAGGGACAGGTGCCACCGCTCTTGCTTCGCTCCTCAGCGCTTTGAAAGTGACTGGAGAAAAATTATCAGACCAAAGGATTGTCTTCTTTGGAGCTGGCACTGCAGGATGTGGCATTGCCGATCAAATCGCCAGGGCGATGGGGGTTTCTTTTGAAGAGGCGCATCAGTACTTTTGGATGGTCGATCGGCCAGGCTTGCTGACAGATGCGGTGAAAGATCTCACCTATTTTCAAAAGCCCTACGCAAGATCTGTTCGAGAAATCAAAAACTGGAAGCTCCAAAATCCCCCCTTTGTGGGGCTCTACGACGTCGTTAAGAATGTAAAGCCAACTGTACTCATCGGTTGCTCTACCGTTTGGGGCGCATTTACGGAAGAAATTGTTCGCCTCATGGCTCAAGAGTGCAAACGACCCATTATTTTTCCTCTTTCGAACCCCACTTCCAGATCTGAGGCAAAACCCGCTGACCTGGTCCATTGGACCGATGGAAAGGCGCTAATTTCTGCGGGAAGCCCTTTTGACCCAGTCCCTTTTGGAGAGAAAGAAATCCAGATTGCTCAATCGAATAACGCCTACATCTTTCCCGGCCTGGGGTTAGGAGTGATTGCGGCAAAAGCGACGGAAGTGACCGATGGCATGCTGGCCGCTGCTTGTCATGCCTTAAGTCTTTGCTCCCCAGCTTTAGTCGATCCAACAGCTCCCCTCCTCCCCTCTTTTGCTCAAATTGAACAGGTGAGCAAAAAGATCGCTCTTGCGGTGGCGGAGCAAGCGGTGAAAGATGGAGTGGCAGCTCCTCAAGATTTTGCCGAAAAAATCGAAGCCATCTACTGGCAGCCGAAGTATTGATCTTGGAGACGCAACCATTTTTCGACTTGTTTCATGGTCTCTTTGCCTTCTAGATGGACCACCTTTTCAACCGCTTCGGCTAGCGAGAACCACTTTGCTGCGACAATTTCTTCTTTCTGCAAATTGATCTCTCCTTCAACTTCAGCCATATAAAAAAGAATGCGTTTGAGCAAACGTTCACCTTGCTTAAACCAGTAAAATTCTTCGAAAATCGGCTCTTTTTTTAGAAAACATCTGATGTCCAGTCGAATTTCTTCTTTGAGTTCCCGACGCGCAGCTTCCTCATGGGTTTCGTTAACCTCTAACTGACCTTTGGGACAACCCCAATATTGTTCGTAGCCAAGATGTTGGATTAACAACACCTTCCACATTCCACTTTCCTTAGAAAGAGGGACGATTCCGGAAGAGTTACTTAATTGCATAAATACCACTCCTTTACAGATAAACAGTTTAAAGGAAGCTGCGCCTTTTCTCCAAGCTGTGGACAATATGCTCAGCGAGCATTTCACCAGCTTTTGAAAGACCAGTTTTTTTGAGCAGAGCTAGCTCTGCATCTGCAAGCTCTGGGAGTTTTACCTCTTGCCGAAGCGGATGCACCCCTTCTGGCAACATGTTCGCAGGTAAGACAGCAATGCCAATGCCTGCTCTCACAGCAGCGAGTGTCCCAGCTAAGCTTGGACTTGTATAACTGATGTACCAACGCTTTTTAGCAATATCGAGCGCGGCTAAAGCCCGGGCGCGGTAAATGCAGGGTTGCGGAGAGAGGATCAACGACAAAGGCTCTCGAGGCACATAATGATCCGCTGCTGCCCAAATGAGTGGCTCACTCCATACCCTCTCTCCTCCCGTCACCCCCTGAGGATCTCTTTTGACCAAAATGATGTCATACTCCCCTGTCCGAAAGCGATCGAGAAGGTGCAAAGTGAGATCACATCCCACAATCAACTGCACCAAAGGGTGATCGCGCCGAAAACTCGGCAATACACTGGGCAGATAGTGGGTTGCAAAATCTTCGGGAATCCCAAACCGAATCTCCCCCTCCACATCGGGCTCTTTAAGGCGGCTATAGGCCTCCCATTGCAATTGCAAGATCCGCTTCGCATAGCCAAAAAAAATCTCCCCTTGCTCTGTCAAAGTGACCTTTCGACTCGTCCGATAAAAAAGGGGGGTACCAAGAGAGGCTTCGAGCTTCTTGATCTGTAAGCTTATCGCAGATTGCGTCCGCCCCACGATCCGAGCAGATTCGCTAAAAGAGCCCGTTTCCGCAATCGCGACAAAGCTTTTAAGTAAAAATGTATCTACATCAAATGGCATCTCGCCTCATCTATGAGAATTTCTCATGAATTCGATTAATCTTATCAATTTTACACGTAGGTCCATTTTTCGTAAAATCAACACAACGATCATCTCAAGGAATCTATGGATTTATTTTACTCTGTCCTCAGCAACCTCTCCTCCCCTCCCATTCTCTTTTTTCTTTTGGGAATCACCGCTGGATTTGTTAAATCTGATTTAGAAGTCCCCAAGAGCATTAGCCGCTATCTGTCGATTTATCTGATGATGGCGATCGGCTTTAAAGGGGGGGTAGCTGTAGTGACCCCGGGAGCTCTGGGGTGGGAACTCGTCACTTTGACAAGCGCTGGCCTCCTTATCGGCTTCTTACTCCCCGCTCTTGCGTATGCCCTCCTCCGCGTAACGACGGCTCTCGACCAACCGACCGCTGCAGCTGTTGCAGCCCACTATGGCTCGATCAGTGTGGTCACTTTTGCAGCTGGCTGTGATTTTTTGCAGGTCCACTCGGTCGCCTACATGGGCTATATCGTCGCTCTTGTAGCGCTGATGGAAGCGCCAGCTATTTTGTCGGGGCTTTTCATCGCCCACCGGGTGGCTCCGCAAACCAGACAACATCAACAAGAGGAGAAAAAACTTCTTGCGCATGAAATATTTACTAATGGAGCGATTCTTCTCCTTTTGGGTTCTTTTCTCATTGGCGTGATCTCAGGGCCGCAAGCGCTGGAAAAATTAGAGGGTTTTTTAGTCTCTCCTTTCGAAGGGGTCCTTTGCCTCTTCCTCCTTGACATGGGACTCGTTGTGGCAAAAAACCTGCATGAATTGAGGAATTTTACTTGGCAATTGGTCCTCTTTGGCCTCTACATGCCCCTGATTGGAGGGGCTATTGGGCTTTTCGCCAGTCAAGCCATGGGTCTAGATGTGGGAACGGGCACCCTATTCATCATCCTCTGTGGGAGCGCCTCTTACATTGCTGTTCCTGCTGCCATGCGGCTAGCTCTCCCCGAGGCAAAAGCGGCGATCTACTTACCGCTGTCCATTGGGATCACCTTCCCCTTTAGCATCGGCATTGGGATCCCTCTTGCCTACACAGCGGCGACTCTTGTCTTAAGTTGACCTTTTAAAATTAAGAGAGAAAAACTCACGGTTCGGATTAGGATAGGGAGGTTGACGCAACGTCCAACATATCGTACAATGGAGAAGCCAGCTTAGGCCGTCCATAATACGCCTGAATATGACAATTGGCTCAGTGAGCAAACAGCTAAGAGTCAACTTCAAATTCTTCAACGCGTATCGCACATTCAAGATGAAGGTCACTTTGGTGATCACAAAAATGTTAACGATGGTGTGTGGGAGCTGAGGTGGAAAAACGGTAGGCGGGTGTATTACGCTTATATCCCCGAAAAGAAACTGTTACTGTTGTTAGGAGGAAATAAAAATGGGCAAAACAAAGATATCCGACAAGTACAGAAAATCCTCCGCGACCACACAGCAACAGAAAAAAACAGCTGAACTGAAGCTTAGAAAGGATACGAACATTAGAGAGAGCAATCCGACAAAGGAAATATTGAATGAAGCATTGATTAGTCGCGCGATCTGGGAATGCCTGAAAGATGGAGATTCTGAAGGGGTCGTTGAAGTGATTCAGATTTATCTCGAAGCCGTCAATAAAACGCAGGTTGCAAAAGAATCGGAAATGTCTCGTTCCACAATGTACTATACATTCAAAAGTAAAAATCCCACTATTAAAACATTGGCGAAACTCATCCACGCCTGTGTCTGATTGAAAATAGGCTTGAAAAATAGGTGAAAAAAAACCGCGCCTGCGCTATCCTTTCTCCATATGGCTAAGCTAATTTTCAAAGATACTCAGCAAGAAATCGAACTCGAGGATGGGAGCCCTCTCCAAGAGGCTTGTGAAGAAGCGGGCGTCCCCTTTGCTTGCACCGAAGGGTGCTGTGGTACCTGCGTCATCGAAATCGAAGAGGGGATGGAAAACTTAAGTCCCTACACCCAAGCCGAGCAAGACTTTCTTGGAGAACAGGACTTTGAAAGACTCGCTTGTCAATGCAAAATCAAACAGGGCCAAGTTAAGGTGAGGTATTAGATGATCACGCGCGAAATGACCGTCGATTCCATTTTCTCGAATTATCCCCACAAGGCCCAAGCTTTTGCCCACGTCATCACAAAGGCTGGCCTCCATTGCGTCGGATGCCAAGCTGCCACCTGGGAAACCTTAGAGGCCGGCATGATGGGCCATGGAATGGGAGATGCAGAGATCGATGGGCTCATTGCACAACTCAACGCCATCTTAGCAGAAGAGGACAGCGACCCCGAAACCATCACTCTTACACCTCGCGCTGCGCAAAAATATAGAGAGATCCTCGCTGCTGAAGGCAAAGAGGGATGGGGAATCCGCTTTGAAGAGCATGCAGCTGGCTGCAGCGGTTTTGAATATGTACTCGATTACTCAGAAAAAGCTACTGACGAAGATGTTATCTTTACTTCCCAAGGGATTGAAATTCACGTCCCCGATGTCTTTGTCGATCGGTTGATCGGCAGTGAAATTGACTTTGTCGATGCCCTACAAGGCGGCGGGTTTAAAGTGACTAACCCCAACGTCCGCTCTTCCTGCGGCTGCGGAACTTCACACGGCTACTAAGCGAGTGGAGACATCCATACCATTAAAACCCCCTCACGTTCCTTTAAATCTTTGGAAACAGCTCTACTGGGCAGCTGCAAAATATCAGGCCCTTCTCTCCTGCAAAGCTCTAGAAGATGGCGCCCTCTTTGCGGCTCGCGATCCCCTGTCAGGAGACATCAATTATTGCTACGCCTTCGGAGAAGGTGAGGAAGTGTGCGATTTTTCTCTCCTCCGAGGAAGAGAGGGGTTAGAAACGCTCTACCGCATCCAAGATGGAGAGATTGACCAAGACAATGTGCAGGAGGTCCTCGATCATCAAAATGCACTCTTTGTGGAGTTTTGCGAACAGGACGCCTTAGATGAGGAAGATCTTCGAGTCATTAAAGCACTTGGCCCCGACTTCTCGAAGCGGGCCTTGCAGCCTCAGTTTCGCTCCTTTCTCCCCGGCTACATGCCCTGGCATTTAACTGCTGACGAAGTGCGCACTCTTACGTCAGCGCTTCAATGCGCTGTGCTCCATCTAGAACGTTGCATGAAGGACCCAGATTTCAAGGCCACAATGGAGCTAGAAAGTGGAGAGCGCCACCTGCTCTATACTCCTCAAGAACATGGAACCAGCTGCAGCACAAGTTGGCATGAACTTAAGCCCTCTTCGGAAATCCTTCTCGACTATCCTCTAAATCCACAAAGAGTAGCGGCTCTCAAAGAGATCGCTCCTTCTGTCACAAGCCCTTGGGAGATCTCTGCAGAACTGGCAGTTGAAGGGATCCTGTGTGATCGAGATCGCCCCTATTTTCTTAAAGTGGGCTGGATTGTGGATGAAATTTCTCTATTGCCTGTACAGGCAGAGCCCATCCCTCTAGATGCATGTCCCCCTTTAACTCTTTGTGAGCTAGCACTGACTTCTATGGAAGAATTGCGATGTATCCCCTCTAAAATCTTGGTGCGCCAGGAAAAGCTCCATTATGCGTTCCAACCTTTTGTGAATGCTCTTGGGATTGACGTTCAGCTCGTGGATTTTCTTCCAGGGGTGGATACAGCTCAGTTCTTTTTCAATGACAAACTGGCAGAAGAACAAGATTGATCGTCTATTCGCAAAAAATCATTCGATTTGTCAACGATATCAAGGGAATCATCAAAGATGTTCTTTCTAACGAGGTGCGTTTAAGAGTGGAGCGGAATCGTTTCTACGATCCAGTACAGAACTTTTCCTATCCTATTCAAGTAGTGGTTTTTAACAACAAAAGCATGCTGGGATATTTTGATCCTACTTTCTATGAACTTGGGTTTCACGAATGCCTCATGCTTGCGAATCGAGAGCAGCTCCAAAATGTGATCCGCCATGAGCTAGCTCACTACATCACTTTCATCCACTATGGGGGGGCTCTTCCACCCCACTCCTCTCAATTCAGGGCATTTTGCCAAAAAATGGGGTGGGGTGAAGAGGTGTATAGAGCTTCTACCTGTTTGGAAGAGGGAGCAGAAGCGTCTCACCTCCAAGACAGCACCCTCTTGAGAAAAGTGCAAAAACTCATGGCCCTTGCAAGCAGCGCTAACAAGAACGAAGCTGAGCAAGCGATGATCAAGTCCCAACAACTTCTGCTGAAGCACAACGTTGACGCTCGCTATGTAGGCGGTGACGGCGAGGAGAAAGTCCTCCTTAAGCGCATTCTGAAACAGAAAAAGGTCAGTAGTAAAGTGCGTGCTATTGCAAAGATTCTAAATACTTTTTTTGTCACCACTGTCTACAACCGAGGGGGAGATTTTACTTATCTTGAAATTTTAGGAAGTGCCGTCAATGTGGAGATTGCCGAGTATGTGGCGGGGGTTCTAGAGAGTGAATTGGATCATCTATGGCAGCAAGCGCAAAAGCAGGCCCGATTAAAAGGAACGATTGCGAAGAACTCCTTTTTTCTAGGTCTCGCGAAAGGGTACTGTGACAAAATCGAGGCCCTCAAAAGAGAGTATAACAGCGAAGTGCAAAGTGCGCTGATGGTCATCGAAAAGCAATTGACCGATGCCCAAGCGATGGCCTATCCCCATTTGCGCTTCACTAGAAGCAGCGGAGGCTATTGTCAAGAATCCTCGGCGTTAGGTGAGCAAATGGGAAAGCACCTCAACATCCATCCTGCTGTCTGTCGGGCTTCAAATCCTTCCGAAGCTCTCATCGGGTATGAGCAGTAAGATCAAAGGATCACCTGTGTGTTCCACAATCGGCTATATAGACCGTTTTGCTTGACAAGCTCATCGTGCGTGCCTGTCGCGACGATTTGTCCTTGATCCAAGACAATGATGCTTTCCATCTTGCGGAGAGTAGACAATCGATGAGCAATAGCTATCAATGTTCTTCCTTTCACTAATTCTTCTAATCCTTTTTGAATCAGCAATTCCGACTCTGAGTCAAGAGCGGCTGTTGCTTCGTCAAAGATAATAATTTTTGATTGGCGCATTAAAGCTCTCGCAATACCAATCCGCGCTTTTTCTCCGCCGGACAATCTTTGACCCCTAACTCCAACGACGGTGTCCAGTCCCTCGGGCAGCTGTTTTACATAATCCGCAATCTGTGCCCGCCTTAAAATTTCCCAAATTTCGTCGTCGCTCACATTGAGACAGCCATAAGTAACGTTTTCGCGTATCGAGCGGTGAAAAATGGGTATCGCTTGCGAAACTTCTGCAATATTTTGCGTTAACGACCAAGGGCTAATTGTCTCTAAATCATGCCCACCTATGTAGATCTGACCAGAATTTGGCGTATAAAAGCCGCGTAACAATTTGATCAAGGTGGTCTTGCCAGCACCTGAATACCCAATAATTCCTACCTTTTCATTTTCCTTGATCTCTAAGTTAATATTTGTGAGAGCAGGATGATGTTTGCCATAGCTGAAACTCACATTCTCAAAGCGAATATCCCAGGTTGTTGGCTCAATATTTCTCTTCTCCTTCACAGCGGGTTGAAGATCTATTGGACATTCTAATTTATTTAAAGCAACTTTTATCCGTTCGCTAATTTCCATAGCTCCTAAAATTCCTTTTCCAAAATCTCCAATTTGAGTGGTCAAAATAAGAGTAAAGGAAAAAATGCTAGCAATGGAGCCTGGCGTCATCTTCATGAGCTGTTCGGAATAAATTAAAAAAACAGCAATACAGATGGGTAAAGCAATCTGCAACAACCTCTGAAAAAAATCAGTCGCATCAATTTTGCGTTGAGCTCTGTTGTAATGACCTCTTTCCTGTTCAAGGATTCGGTCAAATCGCTTAGTTTCAAAGCTTTCAGTTCCAAAAGCGGGAATAAGTTCATGATTCTCGATCACTTCAATTGTTGCTGCACTCACCTGGGCCGAGCTGAGCAAAGATGCAGAAACATGTTTTATTGATTTTCTAGCACTGAAGTAAGAGATGGGGATAAATACAATTGCCCACCCAATAAATACAAAAATTAATTCCAATGAGCTGTAGCTAACGATGAGGATGGAAACGATCAATGTCACTGCCATGCGAATAAAAAATGGGAAACTTTCCCCGAAAAAATATCTCGAATTGAATGAAAGTTCTTGCATGAGATGCTCTACCTCGCCTGCATCACGCCCCACGTACACACTATTCGGCAAATGAATGATGTGTTGAAAAATCATTTCCTTAGATTTTTTCCGCACATCTTGAATCACACTGGAGATGTAAAACCTGCCGAAAGAATTAAATACAACTGAAGCAAGCCAAATGCTGGGAAATAGGATTAGCCATTGAATATTCCATGCACTTTTTACAAAAATTTTATCGATTAAAATCCCCAATAAACCTGGCAATAAAATATACAAACCTTGTCCAAGAATGCAGAGAAGCGCCAAAGTGACGAGTTTAGATTTTTTGATTTTATCGAAAATGGATCTTATAAATAAGAATGCAGAAGAAGGAAGAATATTATTCATCGTGCAAAGCAGTCAATTGGTTAAATTCTGGCAATTGGTCTTTTTTACTCGCACTGCTAGTCAGTATGCGTCTTAGCAGTATTCTCCATGTCTGAAATGGCTCATATCCAGAACAATGACGAGAAAAATCAACCATTTCCCTCACATCAGATTGCTCCATCTGATCGCCATGTAAACTTTTAATGGCCGCTCCGATAGCAGCACCACTATAAGTAGGTTGTTCTTGCACAATGTCAGGGATATGATTTAAGTAAGCTCTTGAAGGTAATGGGTGTCTTCGCTGAAGAGAGATGCAAACCGGCTCAATAGCGCATTCTCCAGAATCAACATAGAGATACACGGGGATCACAAAGTCTCCTGAACTCATGGTGGGAGGCAAAGGCACTCTAAATGCAAACGTAGTTGCATTGATTCTCTTTCCGCTGACTGGATCTGATAAATTAAATATCGATCCATCCAGCTGTACAGATGCGAGATGTTGACCCGCATTCACAACGTAAATTAAAATATCAATAAATGAAGATTCAATAAATGCATTCGATGTACTAAAAAAACACTTGTATTGCTCTTCGATATCACGCTCGGAAAATTTAAATGCAAACAATAATCCGTTATGAGGCGGTTCTCCAGCTCCTAGCAGACCATACTCTCCTTTCAAAGACACCATGCTGTAAGGAGAATGTCCTACAGGAATTTTACGCACTAGTTGGCCATTATCAGATTTTAATATATTTAAATGAGCATCAGCCAATAGCAGCACTTGATCGTTCCAAATGCTAATCGGAGACACAATAGATGTATCTTTTGTATTAATACTCCAAACATGAGCGCCATTCTCAATATTTAATGCCCCAACTACTCCTGATAAAGTAGAGTAATAGACTCGGCTATCATCAACACTACAAACTTGCCTACCTGCAAATCCTTCAATATTAGCTGTCCATAAAACCTTTCCATCATTGGCCTGAAAACTCACGATTTGATGATCTCCTCCCACAAAGCCTACACCTTTGCTCCAAGAAATCCCTACAGTATCCGCACTAATTATAGTCGATTTTGATAGAGGTAATGAATATACAAGGCCTATTTTTTTATGAAATGCAAAAATTTTAATTATTGACTCTTCATATTCATCTGCAATCGTTCCTAACGATATGATTAACTCATTAAAAACATCAATTGAACCATAAAAAAATACCCCTTCACAATGCCATTGATTGGCTAGCTTCCCATCCGATGTCAACTCGAATATCGTGCTTCCTGAGGAAAAATAGATTTTATCCTCCCTGACATTCAAAGGGGAGCGCACTCGACAATTGGTTGCTATCCTCCACACCTCTCGACCATCTTTTTTCGACAAAGCGATGATATCCGAAAAATTCGTGGGAATAACCAATAAATCATCCGTGACAACGGGAGCGCCATACCCGCCATTAACCACGTTTTTTTCCCAATAAATCTCACCCGTTTTTACATCAAATGCAGTTGCTACGTATTGATTGTTTTGCTCTCGATAAACAATTACGAACGCTTTACTGCTGTCAGAATCCAGGGCGATTTCATGAAAAACATTTAACGCCTATCACCTGCAACAAATACTCCTCATCCCAGCCAGCCATTTGACGCTTGATCTCTATTCCGCATTTCGCAGTCTTTTCCTGTTTCAGGAGGTT
>JAFEGQ010000072.1 GCA_018239785.1 Verrucomicrobiota bacterium | reverse complement strand
GACCGCGATGTCAACGCAGCGGTGAACCTTTTGAACCTATATACCGGGAGTTCCCCGGGAATTTACGCTTGTGGAGACACCTCTGGCGGCGGAACAAGAAATTGGTCTACGAGTCATGTGTCGTCAAAGCAAGAATTAATGAGTGGAATATTTGTCCATAAATTATAGAACGTGTATGAACTTGGCAAAGGGGGGGGGTCTAAAAATTTATACAAAGCGGTGAGAGAATATCAAAAAGCGGCAGATCAAGGGCACCCTTTAGCACAACACTCCTTGGGGTGGATCTATGCAAAGGGGAAAGGGGTCCCTCAAGATATGCAAAAAGCGATGCACTACTTTGAACAGGCAATCCAAGGAGGCGACACTGCTGCTTACAATGGAGTAGGTTATGTTTACGAACAAGAGGGGAAGCTGCCTCAAGCTTACGAAGCCTACCAAAAAGCAGCGGCAGGGGGCGATCTCGATGGAAAGTACAATCAAGCGCGCCTCTTACAATCGGGGAAGGGTGTGAAAAGAGATGTGGCTCTTGCACAGCAGCTCTACCAAGAAGCTGCGCAAGAGGGGCATCAACAATCTAAACAGGTACTTCAGTCAACAGATCTTCAAGAGAGTTGAGGTGGAGCGTGCGCCCATCTTCTTTAAAGGAGCTGCCTACAAATACAGGCTGCGCAGATGTTCCTTGAAGAGCTTGTAACCCTCTTGCTGAATCTTCAAACCCGATGACGAGCTCCCCAGGAGCTGCGAAAAGGCGTATCGCCTTGAGATAACATTCAGGGCTCGGTTTGGGATAGACATAGTCTTCTCTCCCAATCCAATGGGGGATGGTATTGAGAATCGGTAAACGAGCCCTGACCATTTGCAGATGCTCTTTAGGGGAGTGGGTGACAACTGCCCGTTTGATGTTGCGCGCCGCAAGGGTTTGCAGTAAAGCAGCAGCTCCAGGCATCAGCGTCACTTCCCCTTTTTCAAGAAGTTGGCGGTAGAGCGTTCTCTTTTCAACGTAGCGATCTTCCCAACGCCCCCCGAGCTTTTCGCTAAGAGCTTGCTGGAGTCCGTGAGCAGAGCCGTGGGCGATCACCTGGTACTCCGCAAAGCTCCAGGGGAGCTCATATCCATATTTGCGACAAAGAAGTTTATAAGCTTCCATATGAAGTCTTTCAGTATCGACTAAAAGGCCGTCGAAATCGAATAAAAATAATTGGTATTTCTCAAGAAGTGACATGCAGCGAGTTTACCAACTTATGTCAAATAAAGCACGCGAATAAGAAAGAGGGGGTGAGGAGGCGCAGGAGCTGGGGCGAGGCGTCGGTTTTGGCTTAGGAGAATTTGATGGGGAGTGGAAGATTTGCTTTTGCCGCTGCCGACCTCGAGCAAAGCAGCTGTGAGGTTGCGCACCATTTTATAGAGAAAGCCGTCGGCTTCAAACTCAAAGCGTAGCCCCCCTTCTTGTTCGACGAGCTGTAAGCGTTTTAATGTGCGTACCGGGTTCTTGCCAGCAGCTCCTTCATGAGCTGCGTTGGCAAATGAGGAAAAATTATGGGTGCCGAGGAGCAAATTTGCAGCTTCTTGTGCGGCTTGTTGGTCAAAGGGGTAGGGGTAATGGAGGGAATAGAGGCGATGGAACGGGCTATGAATAGGCTCACACCAAAGATGATAGTGGTAAATTTTTCCATAAGCGTCATAGCGAGCATGAAAATCTTCAGCAACAAGCTCCACAGAATGGACCCGAATTTGAGGGGGAAGAAGCGCATTGCAAGAGCGCAAAAAGCGAGGAGGAAGAGGTTGTGCGTGAGAAAAATGGGCCACTTGGGCCAAAGCGTGCACCCCTGCGTCGGTCCTTCCAGAACCAATGACTTTTGTGTTGCTTCGCAAAAGACAACTGATAGCCCTCTCAAGAAGTTCTTGTATAGAAGTGCCGTTGGGCTGCACTTGCCAGCCTGCAAAAGGGGTGCCATCGTAAGAGAGAACGAGTTTAGACTTCATGCGCAAAAAAGGTAGGGGCTAATTGTGCCCCTACCGAGCAAGGAATTATGCTTTTGCTTTCACTTTTGCTTCAACATGTTTAGAAACTAATCGGGTCATTTGGAACATGTCAACAGGCTTATTCCCCAATACTTTGGAGAGTTTTGCATCAGGAATAATTTCCCTTTTATTTTTTGGATTCTGACATTTGTTCTTTTTGATGTAGTCCCACAGTTCCTTAGTAATTTTAGTGCGAGGCATTGGCCCTTTGCCCACGATTTCGGCCAGATCGGCGCTCGGCGTCACTGGTTGATCGAATGCAGATGGCTTGCGCTTCTTAGCCGCAACTGGCTTCTTCTCAGCCATTGAATGTCTCCTTATCCATTTGAGGGTTTTCCCGCCCAGCCGGTTCTTTCCCATAGATGACTGGCAAGTCGAGTGAGTACAGAACCCTGTTTTAGCTAGAAGAGCCCTTTCTCGTCAAAGAGAAACGGGAAGACTATACACATCTTGAAGCGAACTGGATTTATTTTCCGTTTGAAGACTGGACGTCAAACCTGCATCGCATTACAACTCGTTCATATGGAATTAAGCGTCAAAATCCCGAAAAAACGGGAGCCAGCCTTTAGGCTTCATCTTCAAAAACTTGCGCAAAAACTTAGCTCATGTGCCTCTTTAGCAGAACGTGAGAGTCTTTTAACTCGAGAAGAAGAGGTGGAGAAATTTTTGTCTCACTCTCCTTTCTTTGAGCAATATCTCAACAAGTCAGGCGAGATCGAGAGGGTCACTCTCAAAAGCATCATGGCAATTGGGCAAGGGGGAATTGTTTTGCGCATCCCTCCTCAACTGGAAGCGCCTTTAGAAAAGCTGGAGCACTTGACTGAAAGTTTGGGCAATGTAGAGCGGTTCTACGCCCCTTTAGGGGGCATTGTCGGCTATCACGCAAAAGTGCTTGAGCTTTTAGAGGCCAAAGGGGAGGCGCGACAAGAGGGCAGGTGCTCTGCCCCTGAAGGGATCGACCTGTATCAGCATCGCAAGCGAGCTGAAGAGTTGGCGTTGATCGGGCTCCAAGCGCTACCCAAGATCGCTGTCATCTACCCGATCGGAGGAGCAGGAGATCGCTTAAATCTGATCGATCCGCAGACGAAAGAGCCACTGCCAGCAGCGTTGCTCCCTTTTGGAGGGCGCACTCTCCTCGAAGGGTTGATCCGCGACCTAGAGGCGCAAGAACACCTCTACCGGGAAATCTATGGGGAGAAGACGCTGACACCTATTGTCATGATGACCTCCTTTGAGAAAAACAATGATGCTTACTTGAAATCTCTTTTGGAAAAATTTCATCATTTTGGGCGCCCTAAAGAGAGCTTTTTCCTCTTCTCTCAAGAACAGGTGCCTGTCATCACCGTTGAGGGGAATTGGTCTTTACGAGCTCCTCTTGAGCCTTGTTTCAAGCCAGGGGGGCATGGGGTGCTTTGGAAGATGATGTTCGATGCCAAGGTCTTCGAGTGGCTAGAGGGGTGGGGGAGAACCCACGCTCTCTTGCGGCAAATCAACAATCCTGTTGCGGGGATAGATTTAGGAATCCTTGCCCTTCTTGGAGAGGGGATGAGAGGAAATTACACATTTGGCTTTGCTGCTTGTCAAAGACGGGTAGGGGCTCCAGAGGGAACATTAGTCCATTTTGAGCGGACTGATGGGGAGCATGGAATTAGCGATATCGAGTATGTCCAATTTTCCCAATATGGCTTGCAAGATGCCCCTGTGAGTCAGGGGAGCCTCTACTCCCAATACCCCGCTAACACCAACATCTTATTTCTCGAATTAAACGCCATCGCGGGGCAAGCGAAGCAGCATCCGTTGCCAGGCCTCTTGATTAACATGAAAAACGAGACCCCTTTCCTTGATGAAGAGGGGCATCTGACGCAAGTGAAAGGGGGGCGTCTTGAAACGACGGTTCAGAATATTGCCGAGCATCTCTACTCAAAAAAAGAGGAGCCCCTCTCCTCTTTTGTGACCTTCAATCTCAGGCGCAAAACGCTCTCCGTGACCAAAAAGTTCTGGAAACCAGGAGAGCCCATTTTCGATACCCCTGAAGGGGCCTATTTCGACGGGCTGCATAACGCCTATGAGCTTTTGCACGACTACTGCCAGATGGAGCTACCTGCACCTGGCACCATGGAAGAGTACGAAGCCCATTTAAGGGGGGAATTAGAGCGGCGCTTTCTCCATTTTTCCTATCACCCGGCTCTTGGGCCTAGCTTTTCAAAAATCGCCACGAAAATTCGGGGGGGCAAGATTGCTAAAGGCGCCGAATGGATGTTAGAGATCGCTGATGTGGAGATAGAAGGGCTGCAGCTCGAGGGGAGCTTAAGGGTCATTGCCCAAGCGCCTTTGGGATCGGCCAAATGCCGTCTTAAAAATGTCACCGTGCGCAATCAGGGATTGCAAGACACGCAGGAACATAGTTATTGGAAAGGTCAGATTTTGCGCTCTGAATCGCTCCTCATTCTGATCGAAGGCAATGGCTATTTAGACGCTGAGGGGATCACTTTTGAGGGCAATGAGACGATTACCGTGTCAGATCAAACCTGCTTGAGGTTGAGAAAACATTCCCGCGAGATTCTCTCGCGGGATGAGTGTTAACCTGAGTGTGAGGGAGAAAAACCCAAAACTCAGGTTATTAAGCTGCTGGTTTTAGCAGCGGCAGACGTGTAAGGTAGCGATAGGAAAAGGCTGCACAAGTGATAAAGCCGAGGCCTAAAACAGCGTACGCAGCCGCGTAAGCTCCCCCATGATTTGCGCGCGAGATAATCCCTTTAAGAGACTTGGTGATTTCGGCGGTTGCTTTATCTTTCTGGGCTTTTTCTGTCAGATCACCGAAACTCATTAGCTGCTTTCTTAGATCTACCGTCAGACGGTGCTCGGAGAAGCTATTGTAGATGGTCTTTCGGCTCTCTTCGTTGTCTAAGGTTGTTAAATTATTTGTGATCTCTTTGAGAGCTTCGTCGAGAGGTGGATTGGTCTTTTCTTTGATCATGCCATTTAATGCGATCCAATCCCTTGTGACCAGAGCTGCTTTCACCAGGCAGCCTGTCCCAAGAAGTCCGAAAGAGAGGGTTGCTGCATGTCGAGTGAATAAAAAACTTGCTTTTCCAGTAAAGGGGGTCAATGAACGGGTCATTGCTGAAAGGGCTTCCATCTTCGCGTTCTCCTTGCTAGATTTCTAATAAGAGTGAATGAGAAAAAGATGTTAATGGAAATCCGACTAAAGTTGCAACCACCTCATTTTGGCAAAAAAGATGGAGGGGAATTTATAAGAGAGACGACTCGAGATCAGGGCGAGCACCGCAGCACAGAACAAAGGAGCCATCACTTCCCAATTTTTCGTAGCAGCCAACTTTGCTGCTTTCTTTAATAACAAGGGATCTTGGAACTCGCGCAGACTTTCATCCAGGAAATGAGCAGCGTCGAGAATTTTTGACTTTTCGTCCTCTCCAAAAGCATCTTGTTGAGTGACTTCTACCAATTTTTCCACTGCCTGAAAGACCTTGACGACCCCCTTATTGGAGCTTGTGAAGTTCCCGACTTGGGCTTCTAAAGAGAGAGAGCTCAATTGCCCGGCACCCTTTTCAAGGGGAGTAAGAGGGAGCTGAGGGAAGTTTTGTTGAGCTGTGGCAATTGTGTTTTTTAAGGTATCAATTTGGGTTTGGTAGTTGACCGATTCTGACTCGAGTGCGTCGATAGCGCCTGAGAGTTTAGGGGCTAATATATTTGATAAATTTAATTTTGATTCAAAGATAGTGGCATCTCGGTTTTGCTCAAACGTACGGAGCTCTTCATCTAGCTCGTTTATTGCTTTTAAGGAAATCGATGAAGGAGCTTTGGTGAGCTGTTTGAATTCGCCATTGATCTTTTTTAATGCATTCAAGGACTCATGATCTTGCGGATTAGTTTGTAAGTTTTTCACAAGAGCTTCCTGGTTTTGAGAGAAGGGTGTGTGGTCGTAATAGATCTTGTTATAATTGTCTTTGAGTTCCTTGTGCACGGTTGCTTCTAAAGTGCTACGTCCTTTTTTGAGAAGGTCTTCGATGGGGGCGACACTCTGAATTGTGGGGCGAATAAGGTAATGTTGTTTTTGGCCTTCGATGACTTCGCGTCCAAGACTTGCTCTCAGCTCTTCGGCAATCTTGTTTGCGACAGGTCCATCAAGAGCGAGTTTGCGGGCATAGCTCGTTTCCGCGGTTTTGACCAAAGACCAAGTGCTTCCGATGAGGAGAAGAGCTCCTGATACCGACTCATGCGTGTGGCGCGCTAGAAACAGGGAGACGGTAGTTGTAATGCCTCTAGAAAAATTGACAATGGAGTTCCAGTTCAAGGCCTGTAAAGCTATAGGTGTAACCATTTTTGATCTTACTGTTTTAAATGTTTCTGTTTAAATAAAAATCATACCATGTGAAAAGATAAAAATCACGAAAAAAAATTCAAAAAATTATCAAGCCCTAGCATTTTTTCAAGTTGTTTAGGTATAAGGGTGCTACACGAAACCTAACAAATAATTATTAGAGAGCTGATGAACGAAGAAACAACTGCTAAAATCAAGGACTTAGAGGCAAGATTAGGGCATATGTGGAGGTATCTTTGACCTCGCTACCAAGCAGAGCCGTTTGCAGCATCTCGACCAGGTCATGGAAGAGGGCTCTTTCTGGGAGGATCAGACTTTAGCGAAAGAGATTATTGATGAGCGCAATGCCATCAAAAGTTGGCTTGACCCTTATCTAGAAATCCAAAAAAAATTTAATGAATCTAGAGAGATGCTCCCCGAAGCCGAAGAATTGGCTGACGAGGGATTAATGCTCGAGCTTCTTGAACAACTCAAGGGGGCTGAAAGGCAGCTTGGGGAATTAGAAGTGCGCCGCATGCTTTCAGGGGAGTTAGATAAAAAAAATTGTTATTTAGCTATTAATGCAGGGGCTGGGGGAACAGAGGCGTGTGACTGGTGTCTGATCCTCTCTCGCATGTATCAGCGCTGGGGCCATAAGCGGGGATGGAATGTGGAGGTCATCGACCTGGTGGAAGGGGATGTGGCGGGATACCGTTCCATCACCTTTAAGCTCTCAGGGGAATTTGCGTATGGGTATGCCAAAGCGGAGCGGGGGGTCCATCGCCTCGTTCGGATCAGTCCTTTTGATTCTTCCAATCGAAGACATACGAGTTTTGCCTCTGTCGATGTTTGGCCAGAGATTACAGATGAGATCGAGATTGAGGTGCGCCCTGAGGAGGTGCGGATCGATACCTTCCGCGCCTCTGGGGCTGGAGGACAGCACGTTAACGTCACCGATTCTGCTGTCCGCTTGACCCACTTGCCAACGGGGATTGTAGTGAGTTGTCAACAAGAGAGGTCGCAACGACAAAATCGGGAAATGGCGATGAAATTGTTGAAAGGAAAGCTCTATCAAGCAAAAGTGATGGAACGGGAAGCCAAGTTGAAGGAGATGGCTGGGGAGAAAAGGGAGATAGGATGGAGCTCGCAAATTCGGAATTATGTCCTTCAACCTTATAGCCTTGTAAAAGATGTGCGGACCAGTCATGAGACGGGAAATGTGAGAGCGGTCTTGGATGGGGAGATCGATGAATTTGTGATCGCCTTTTTAAAGGAATATGGATGAGAAAGTTACGCGCAAGTTATGTCAAACCTCCTAAGTTGTTGCCGGGGATGCAGATACGTGTGAGTGAGGAGGCGGATGGGGAGTTTTGGGGGAGATGGCTTGAGGAGCCTGATGTGGCGCGCGCCTATCCGAGTGAGGGGCCGCAAGAGAGAGAGGAGTCGACCCGCCGGATGCAATTGTTTGCCAAGCATCAGATGAGTTTGACGGCTTTATTTGAGGGGGAGGTAGCTGGCATTGCCTACTTGAATCTTCATCCTTATCGTAAAATTGCCCATCAGGCCCTTTTTACCATCATTGTGGGAGGGAAGTTCCGAGGGAAAGGGATTGGGACGTGCCTTCTTGAGCATTTGGAGAAGATGGGTCGGGACAATTTTGGATTAGAGGGGATCCATTTAGAAGTCTACGAAAATAATCCAGCCCTCCGCCTGTATCGGAGGATGGGGTACCGCGAGTTTGGGATGCAGTCCCATTGGATTAAAGAGGCGCCTGGAGAATATAGGGCGAAAATTTACATGGAGAAGTGGTTTTGAAGGGACTTGAAATTCGCCCCATCCTTGAGGGAGATGCACCGGTGATTAAAGAGCTGCTGATGGAAGAGCGGACAGAGCCGTTTTTCCCGATGGGGGATCCCCATGAGTTTGAAGAGGGGTCGAAGTATTGGGTCTCCATTGGTGTGAACGAGCGTGCAGGCCTGGTCGCCCTTTATCAGGGGGTGCCTGTGGGGATGGGACTTTTGTTTTTGCATAGTTACAAGCGCTTGAAGCATCAAGCGACCCACGTGATGTTCGTTTCTGCCCAATTTCGGCGGATGGGAATTGGCTCCGCTCTTTTACGCGCTTTGATGGAATTGGCCAAACGGGAAGGGGTCGAGCTTTTGTCTGTCGAAGTGTATGATGACCCAGGCGTGGCCCTATTTTACAAGAAGCAGAAGTTTGTCGAATTTGCTCGTCAACAAAAATGGACAAAAGATGCGACGAAAAATCCGGTTCAGTACCGAGCTCGCATTTGTATGGAGCGCTTTTTGTAACAAAAGAGAGGACGCAGGTGGCTGGACATAGTAAATGGGCGAACATCAAACATCGCAAAGAAAGGGCGGACGCGAGGAAGGGAAAAGCCTTTTCAAAAGTTGCTAAAGAGATCATCAGCGCTGTCAAGATGGGAGGGGCAGATCCAGAGTCTAATCCCCGTTTACGGCTGGCCATTCAAAAGGCAAAAGTGATCAATTTCCCTAATGAGAGCATTGAGAGGAACATCAAAAAGGCCTCTAGTGCAGACCAGAGCGATTTTTTCGAGATCAATTATGAGCTCTATGGCTATGGGGGAGTCGGGTTGATTGTCGAGGTGATGACCGATAATAAAAATAGGATTGCCTCTGAAATGCGCATTGCCACCAATAAGCGTGGGGGTGTGATCGCAAGTCCTGGGGCCGTTGCCTACCAATTTGACCTCAAAGGGGTTGTGGAAGTGGCGCGTGACTCGATGGAAGAGGAGAAGCTCTTTTCTGTGGTTACTGAGGCGGGAGCGGATGACTTTGAGGTGGAAGAAGAGCAGTATCTCGTTTTGACAGCTCCGAACGATCTTTTTGGGGTGAAAGAGGCGATAGAAGCTGCTGGGGGGCGGTGTATCGAAGCGTCGTTGAAGCAAATCCCTAAAAATCTTATCGACGTGACTCCTGAGCAGGCGCAAGCGAATTTGGATTTGATGGCGTGGCTTGAGGAGCTCGACGATGTCGATGCAGTCTACCACAACATGGCTTAAATATGCCTATTGCCGCGGTTTTAAAAGAACTCAAGAGCTTTGTCCGAGCCGCTTTTCACCTTTATCAAGGCAGGGGGAGACCCTTTGCAAAATATGGGGTCAACCCCAAGCGGTTGACCCCTGCTCAACTCCAGCAACGGCCTGTGATTTTGATCCATGGGCAAGGGCACAATCAATCGGCATGGATCGATTTAGCCGCTCTTTTGGAGGAGTCTGAGGAAGTTGGGCCCCTTTTTACCTTCAACTACTCAGGGGTGGATGAGGGGCTCCTCCGTTTGCGGATCAGAATGGCCCAAGTGGCTGCAAAGTACCACGACGAAGGGGTTGAAGAGGTCGAGTTCATCTTGGTTGGCCATTCTTTAGGGGCCATTGTCGCTGGCTTTTATATGTTTTGTGAATCTCAAGTCTCTGGCACTCGAGTCCACTCTTTGATTTCAGTTGCTGGGCGCCTTTCTAACATCAAGTTTCGCTTTTGGCGTCTTTGCAGCCGCTTAGGTCGCAGATTAGAGCTACTTCAAGAGAATATCGTGCGCCACAAGGTGAGCACTATTGCCGCGAAGCGCGACTGGTTGGTGCCCCAAGCAGCGGTGCATGTGGGCTCTCAAGCGTTCACCGTGGAGAAAGCAAGCCATTTAAGTGTGTTGCATGCGCGTGAGACCTTGATCTATCTGCGAGACCAGTTGGTATTACGTGAGAAGTTACATCAGACACTGCGCGATTTTGCGAGATCTTTTTCTTGCGATAGCTGATTTATTCCCGAACGGGTATAATCGACTTCAAAGAATTGGGTTAACCTGTGAAACGACTCATTTGGGTGGGCAAAAGCTATGAGGATTTGAAGGAATTCCTCCCTTCTGTCCGTCATGCAATGGGCTATGGCCTTCATGTTGCCCAAATCGGGAAAAAATATGAACATGCAAAAGTGCTTAGTGGAATGGGTAATGCAAAAATTTTAGAAATCCGAGAAAATGATAGAGATGGAACGTACCGAGTGATTTACACGATTGAGATGGAAGATTTTGTATTTGTCTTGCATGCGTTTCAAAAGAAGTCGAAATCAGGGATTTCCACTCCCAAGCAGGAGATTGAATTATTAAAAAATCGCCTTAAAGAGGCAAGATTCTTTATAAGCGCTTAAGGGAGAAGAATGAATGGCAACAAAAAAACTGAAAAAAAAACATCTAGAAGATATTGAGTACACTGAAAGCTCTGAGAATGTTTTTGCCGATCTTGGGATTGCGGATCCTGAAGAAGCTTTAGCAAAGGCTGAGATTGCATTAAGAATAAGCGAGATCATCAAGAAAAAGAAACTGACCCAGGCTCAAGCGGCAAAAATCCTAAAGATTACACAGCCAAAGGTTTCCTTGCTTCTTCGTGGTTACTTGACGAATTTTTCCTTAGAGCGTCTCCTTCGCTTTTTGAATGAGTTAGGTCAAGACGTCTCTATCTCCATTACACCTGCGTCTGGCTCAAAACAAGGGACTATGCGGATAATAGAATCTCCTCCAAAAAGTGGCTGTAAAAGGACGTCAGCCATCACAAAGTGAGCGTTATAACATTCTCTAAAAATAAAGTCATAAAATAGCCCAACCTTTAGAGCAGAGTTGGCGTATTCGATTTGGGATCTCGACAAACCATCGACTCCCGCTTTGAACCCGAAGTCTCTTTGAGAATCGAGGTCATCAAAGAGTTAGAGGCCTGGGATCCGGGGGACGAGCAAGATATATATACCCAGTTAACTTCAAGAATTAGCTTTGGACCTGGGTCAAAGCCTCAGGGTTCGATGTAGGTCCCAAACCAATTCTTGAAGCTAATTGGGTATAGAAGTGCCTGCAGCCCTTTGCGTTGCCTTGAGTTGCTTCCAGAAGCGGTGCAGAGGGTGGAATTTGCTCGAAGATCCCCTCTTAGAGGGGTTAAAGGGGCGCACTAAAAGCTCAAGATGTGGTGATTTGCAAAGGGGGCCTTGGGCCTACTGTCGATAATGTGATGAGGGATATTCTCGCTAAACTCACCGATTCCACACTTGAGCTCCATGAGGAGGTCAAAAAGAGGCGCAGCTCCGTTTGGGGCTTCACTTTCCTCTGCTTGACGAGCAGTCGACAATTCCCAGCAAAGCGACTCCGCTTCACAATCCGATGGGGACGGCGCCTGGCCTTTTCTTTCAATTAGGCAAAAAGCTGCTCTTTGTATTGCCGGGGGGGTCCTCCGGAGATGGATGCGATTTTCCCCGAAGTTTTGCGGATTTTGGAAGCCCAATTTCCCCCTCCTCCTCAATAAAGGGGGCTGTTCCCCGTATTTTTCTGGAAGATAGGCATCGCACCCTCATTTTTTTCCCTACGCCTACGTCTGGCTCTTTCGGAACAAATGGTGCTATCTGCATGCTTTGAGGCTGTTCTCCTTGACATCTCCGATTTAAAATTCTAAGCTACTCGCAATGAAAAACTTATTTCTTGCTTGTTTTCTCTTTATCTCTCTTTGGGGGAATCGAGAGGCTTGCCCGATCCCCCCTGTAGGGGTGACGTTGGAGGCTATTGAGCTGGTCGAT
>JAFEGQ010000071.1 GCA_018239785.1 Verrucomicrobiota bacterium | reverse complement strand
GCGCTTTCTCCCAAGAGGGTTTTGAAAAAAGTATCGCAAAAGGAGATAAGATTGCTAAAATTTCGGGAGATAGAGAGTCCATTGTCGCCTACCTTTTGTCGTAGTAAAACAATCAGTATGCGAAGCGGGAAGCTCTCTATCAACTTCTATTTTTCACCTTGTACATTTTTCTGAGTGGCGAGCGCCGCGAGTCACTCACAATGTACAAAGTCGAGATTACGACCGTTTACAAGCCTATCACAGTGATCCAGCGGATGTGGAGGCGTGGCTTGAATTCTTTCTTGGGGGGGTGATTGCCACGGCAGATGCTGCGATTCTTATTGCTTCAGGGATTGCTCAGATCCGAGAGCGGGATATGGCAAAAGTACATCAGCTAGGGAGGACAGCAGCGACTTCAGCTGTCGAAGTTCTACGTCACCTATTTCGGCAGCCTATTGTCGATGTGTCAAAAATTCAGGAATGGACAAAAGTGACGACAAGAGCGGGAGCGCAAAAAATTATCGATCGGTTCATCGATATGCAGATCCTTGTTCAAAGAGAGCCTAAAAAAACCTACGGGAGAACTTATGCTTATCGCTCCTATCTTCAGCTCTTTCAAGCAGATGAAAGTTGAAGAGCTGAAAGATGTTGTATGTCTAGCATAAAATTACTTATAATAAACCTAATGTGCCGCAGTGTAATCGCCGCTTTTTTGCTGTTGATGGGGTGTACCGTTGGACCTAAGTACTGCGGCCCGTGCCAAGAGGCGCCCCCATGCACATGGAAGAATGAGGAACCAAGAGCCCCGCAGCCGCTCCCTGCTGTTTGTGTCTGGTGGGAGATTTTCGAAGATCCTTGCCTCAATGCTTTAGAGCAGGAGCTCATTGCCAATAACCCCAACCTCGATAGTGCCCTTGCGAGGATTGACAAGGCCTGTGCTGAATTTGGCATTCAACGGGCCGCCCTCACTCCCGAAGTGGGCCTCAACCCCTACTACTCTGTGAATGAAGAGCTCTTTAAGCTCTTTTTGCCAGGGCCTCTGCCAGCCGCCTTTCCAGGATTGACCTCACCTTTTCGGATCCGCACCTATCAATTTATCCTCCCCGTCCAGATGAAGTATGAGGTCGATCTGTGGGGGAAAAGGAGGAATCGGATCCTCGCTGCCTATCGGAGTGTTCAGGCTTATCAAGAGGCCTATTGTGCCGCTCTTTTGACCCTGACTACCGACCTTGGGAGCAGCTATTTTCGGTTGCGCGCCCTCGATGCCGAGGAGGAGATGCTGAAGGCCAATCTCTGTGTGCGCAAAAAAGCAGCAGCGCTCGCCGCTGGCCGCTATGAAAATGGACTGATCAATGCCGAAGCGTTCGAACAAGCGAATGTGGATTTAGCCAATGCGGCCTTCGATCTGCAAGAGGTGAGAAGGGTGCGGGGGACCGTTGAGAATCTCATCGCCGCTTTGGTAGGGAGGAATGCCTCAGAATTTTGCCTTCCCCACAGTCCTCTTGTGGAGGGGCCACCCGAGGTGCCTGCTGGACTCCCTTGTTGCATGCTTCTTAAGAGGCCAGACTTAGCCCTCTTAGAACGGGAAATGGCTGCAGAGCATGCGAAAATCGGGGTCGCCTATGCCGAGCTTTTCCCCTCTTGCAACCTCACGACTAACTTTGGCTACTTTAGCCCCACCCTTGCCGACTTTCTCTCTTGGAAAAGCCGCTTGTGGAGCTTGGGAGTGAGCGTCTTTCAAGCGCTTTGGGATGGAGGAAAAAGGCGCAGTCAAATTCGGGGCGCTTGGGCCAGTTATCGAGAAGCTAGCGGGGCTTACCAAAGTGAGGTATTGACAGCGTTTAAAGAAGTGGAAGATGCGCTTAACGATCTTAAATTTGAAAAAGAGCAGTCACGGAGCTTGATGTGCGCCGTTGAGGGTGCGAGCAAGCTGCTCACCTTGTCGCGCCACCGCTACGAAGAGGGGCTCATCAACTCCCTTGAGGTCATCAACAGTGAGAGCGCGCAGATTGCCGCTGAGCGCAATGCGATCGATCTTTTGAATATGCGCTACCAATCGACTCTCCAACTCATTAAGGCTCTTGGAGGAAGTTGGGAGAACGAGACTAATTGTCTATGCGCCAGAAATTGAAAGTACCCTCATAGTCGAACTCTTTCTTTTTATTAAAACACAAGGACATAAATCTCCCCTCTACTTCGTAGTTTTTGTTCACGAGAGTCCAGATGGGAACAAAATTGTGCGTGCCTATTGGGTGTTTCAATTGCAAACAACGGGGCTTCAACTCTTGGGTCACCACTTCCCAAGCTGCGCGAGATAAGTAGTCGGGACTGTGCTGCAACCGTATGAAAGGAAAAGCCTTTCCATAGGAGAATAAATTGGGGGTCATTTGAGACATCTGTGAGAATTTCCATTTTCTTGAGATGAGGCGCTTTTTTCAACAGCGCGATTAAAGATTCTTGTTTTTCTTCGAGGAAAAAGTTTTCGTCAATGTTGATTGTCGTCATCTGAGACAAGGCAAACTGCACCCGAGGAGGAAGTTGTTCAAGGGAAAATTGCTCATCACTCACCCACTCTTGCAAGCAGTTGATTGCGCTTGGGTACTCATAAGAACCTGGAGCCTGCATGAGGAGTTTGGCATCCTCATCGTTGACAAGAGTGCCCTTAGAGATTTTTCCAGAAAGTAGGCGGCGAAGAGGCGCATTTTCCCCTAGATACCACCCGCAATACTTTCTGTCCTTGAATTTAGAAGCCACCTGAAGAGCTTGCTCGTTCGTCAAGGAATCGTGAAGTTGAACAGAACAGGAAGGGGGGAGATGCTCTAAAGCTTTTAAAAACTTCTCTTCTTTGCCCTGGAAAGGTTGTTGAGAGAATCGCGAGAGATGTTGGAGAAGAAACAGCCCCTCATGCTCAGAAGAGGGATTGTCGAGATACTCTTCTATGCATTCGCAAATCTTTTTTTCGAATGTTTGAGATTCCACAGAGAGGGAGACAAAATGGGGGCAATTTTTCAATTGCTTAACGAGCTCTTTGACTGTCAATGGCCTTGAAAAGTTTTTGTCGATGTGGAGATAGCGCAATTGAGGGAATCGCGCGAGATCAAAGATGTCACGGATCATTTCTGCGGTGACATAGGAAAAACGGGCCTGATGCTTTTGCAGAGCTTCTCTAGTTAAAACAGGGGCTTTGCTTTCCTTAGATTGAGTTAAAAATAAGTCAGCATGAAAAGTGTTATACTGTTTAGGTTTGATGAAAATCTCTCTGAGATTCTTGTGTTCCTCTAACGCCAGTATCACATTCTCTATCAAACTTTCGGCACAAGAGGTGAGATCAATCCTCTCGAGATTTGGGCAAATTTCGAGGAGGCGCAGCTGTTCTTGTGGGCTCCAAGCGCGCAAGGGGAGGATTTCTGGGAGGGAGAGGGATTTGACCTTTGCGCCTTCTATTGGGTCTAAAGAGCGAACAAATTTTTTAAAATCGAATTGGACGTTTGAGGAGTGAGGTTGAGCGCCAAACGAGTGAGTTTTCACATAAAAAAGAGAGGGCGCCGCCAAAAGGCAGATAGGGAGGGCTTTAGTTCCTAAGGTTTTTCGCCCTTGGAAGGCACAAAAGAGGAGTCCGGAGGCCCCTAGTACCACAGATCTTTTTTTCAGCGATTTTAGCATAAAGAGAGCATTAAGTACAAGGTTAATATTGAGAGAGAGGCGCTCGATGGAAAAGCCCTCCCTTGTTAGAATCGGCTCCATGTTCGAAGAGGTCTCAAAAAAAACATTTCCAGAGCTCGAGGAGGAAGTTCTTGCGCATTGGGAAAAGAATTCAATTTTTGAAAAATCGTTGGAGGCGCGCAAGACCGCCCCCTACTTCTCTTTTTACGATGGCCCCCCCTTTGCCACCGGACTGCCCCACTATGGCCATCTTCTCGCAGGGACCATCAAAGATGTGGTGCCCCGCTACAAGACGATGAAGGGCTACTATGCCCCGCGCCGTTTTGGGTGGGATTGTCACGGGATTCCGATCGAGCATGAAATTGAGAAAAAGCTTCATCTCAACGGCTCAGGGCAGATCGAGGCCTTTGGAGTGGCCAACTTCAACAACGAGTGTGAGGCGATCGTCCAGCGCTATGTGAAGGAGTGGAGAAAGATCGTCACCCGGATGGGGCGCTTTGTCGACTTTGACCAGACCTGGAAGACGATGGATCGCCCCTTTATGGAAACGGTCTGGTGGGTTTTTAAGCAGCTGTGGGAGAAGGGGGATGTCTACGAGGGGTATCGGGTGATGCCCTTTTCGACAGGTCTTGGCACTCCATTATCGAACTTTGAGGCGGGGGAAAACTACCAAGAGGTGGACGATCCAGCCTTGACGGTTGCTTTTGAACTTCAAGAGGAAAAGGGGACTTACCTCCTTGCTTGGACCACGACCCCTTGGACGCTCCTCTCCAACCTCGCTTTGATGGTGGGAGGCGAGACGACCTATGTGAAAGCTCTCCAAGAAGGGAGAGATGGCTTTTATATCTTGGCCGAAGATCGCCTTTTTGCTTATCCCCACTTTGAGGTGGTGGAGCGCTTCAAGGGGAGTGCATTGGTGGGAAAATCTTACCTCCCTCTCTTTCCCTATTTTCGCCATTTAGAGGCCTTCCGCGTTATTCTGGGAGAGGAAGTCTCCACATCTGAGGGGACAGGCATCGTCCATGCGGCTCCTGCCTTCGGAGAGCAGGACTTTTACGCCTGTCGCGCGGCGGGAATTCCTCTTGCGTGCCCCGTCGATCAAAATGGGATTTTCACCGCGGAGATTCCAGAATATCATGGAAAATTTGTTAAATCTGCCGATAAGGAGATCATCAAACGGCTAAAGAGCAGCGGAGCCCTTTTTGAGGCGGCGACGGTGCGCCATCGCTATCCTTTTTGCCCAAGATCTGACACGCCGATCATTTACCGGGCGACGAGCACTTGGTTTGTCAAAGTGGAGCAGGTGCGCGAGCGGTTGATCGCGGCCAATGAAAAGACCCACTGGACCCCCCACCACATCAAGCATGGCCGTTTTGGGAAGTGGCTGGCTCAGGCGCGCGATTGGAATATCGCCCGGATGCGCTACTGGGGCACCCCCATCCCCCTGTGGCGTTGTGGGGATGAGGTGATCTGCATCGGCAGCATTGCGGAGCTCGAAGAGCTTGTGGGAGAAAAGGTGGGGGATCTGCACCGTCACCATATCGACCCTCTGACGATTGAAAGAGATGGAAAGAGGTATGTCCGGATTCCCGAGGTCTTTGACTGTTGGTTTGAATCGGGGTCGATGCCCTACGCTCAAAATCACTATCCTTTTGAGAATAAGGAGCACACCGATCGGACCCATCCGGCCGACTTTATTGCAGAAGGGCTCGATCAGACGCGGGGGTGGTTTTACACCCTCACCGTGTTATCGACTCTTTTGTTCGACGAGCCGGCCTTCAAAAACATCATCGTTAACGGAATTGTGCTGGCCGAAGATGGGCAAAAGATGTCCAAGCGGCTGCGCAATTATCCCCCCGTCGAAGAGGTGATCAACAAGTATGGAGCAGATGCGATCCGCCTTTACCTCTTGAGCAGCCCTGCGGTTCGGGCAGATGACCTGCGCTTTTCGGAAAAAGGGGTGGAGCTGGTGATGCGCCAGGTGCTCTTGCCCCTTTGGAACGCCTACTTTTTCTTGGTCACCTATGCGCGGATCTATCAATGGAAGCCTAAACTTGGTCCAGCTACTCTGCCAATTGATCGCTGGATTGTCTCGCGGTTGCAAAAGCTCATTCTCGATGTTGAAGAGGGGATGAAAGATTACGACCTTTCCCGGGCCGTGGAACCCTTTGTTGGGTTTGTCGATCAGTTGACGAATTGGTACATTCGGCTGAATCGGCGCAGATTTTGGGAAGGGGAGGATGCATTTCCTATTCTCTATCGGGTTTTGGTCGAGGTGACGAAGATCGCCGCTCCCTTTATTCCCTTCATGAGCGATGCGATTTTCCGAGCTTTGACGGACAAAGAGTCGGTGCACCTCGCCGATTTTCCCAACTACAACCAAGAAGAGCGGGATGAAGAGCTCGAGCAGGCGATGGAGGCGGTGCAGACGGTGACCCGTCTTGGGCATGCTTTGCGCAAGATGCATAAAATTCGAGTTCGGCAGCCGTTGCAAGCGGTTCACATCGCTTCGAACAACCAAGAGCTTTTGCGCATTTTACGCGGCCAAGCGGAGTTGATCCAAACTGAGCTCAACGTCCATGAGGTTGCGTTGCAAAGCGATGAGAGCCAGTTCGTGATCCGCCAGGCTAAGCCTAATTTCAGAGTTCTAGGGAAGAAAGTGGGCAAGGAGATGCGAAGGGCGCAAGAAGAGATTGCCGCCTTTGGCAAAGAGCAGATTGCCGCCCTTGAGCGGGGAGAGGCAGTTCAAGGAGAAGTAGCTCTTTATGCTCCAGAGGATGTGGAGATCGAACGGAAGGTCAGAGAGGGGATGGAGGCTCTCAACGAAGGGGAGCTAACGGTCATTCTCGATACAAAGTTGACTGAAACGTTAGAGATCGAAGGACTTGCGCGGGAACTTGTGAGCCGCATTTCGGCCATGCGCCGGGAGGCTGATTTGGGCTATACAGATCGTATCATGTTAAAGATCGATACCACCGAGCGCCTTCAACAGGCCTTTCATGTCCATCGCAACTATATCACCCACGAGACACTTGCAATTTCTGTTTCCTTTGAAAAAGTGGAAGGGGAGCAAGAGGAGATTGTCGGGGAGAGGTGTGTTATTGAGATGACTAAACCCAACCTTTTATGATTGACATTTTTGCATTGGAATTTTAAATTCCCCTTTAATGAAAAAGTTGCTTCTTCTCTCTTTTCTTTCTATCTCTCTTTTGGGGAATCGAGAGACTTGCCCTCTTCCTCCTGTGGGGGTTTCTCTTGAGCCCCTTGAGCTGATCGAAGGGTGCGTAGATGTTGTGAGTGGGGCCTATATTGCCTCTGTCGCGGAGGTGGTTGTCAACTGCCATGAACCCATTCAGCTTTACCGACAGCTCATTTCTCGCAACGGCGATAGGCCCTCCTATTCTTATTGGCAGTTGGGAAGAGAGTTTTTGGATTTTAGTTGTCCCGCTAACACTTCTAAAGAAGGTAGCATCTTCCAGCTGATTGGGGAGGCAGGAGATATTGCGAAATATAAAGTAGATGTGAAGGGCATTAGCCGCAGCCGTTGGGGATTCCATCACCGAGGCGATCCCTTTTCTCTGACTGTCGACCCCGAAGATGGGGGAGCAAATCCCTTCTTAGAGGACCTTGGGGGGCGTACCCATCCTCTGAATAATGCCTTGAAATATGGCCTCAGCAGTGTTGCAAAATGGCGCCATTATGGAGATGACGCGTTTACTCTTCGCAAGGGCAGTGGCGAGCTGCGTATTTATACCCACGAGCGCGGTTTGTGGATGGATTACAGAGACTGGGCTCAAAAAGAGTTAGGAAACGACTTTGGGTGGTGGAATATCCATCGCCCAGCCAAGCAGGAGACCTTTTTGCTGCGCGAGGTCATTCGCCCCAATGGCAACCGTGTGTTTTATTCTTACGATGCTCACAACGAGCTCGTCGAAATTCGTTCAGCCAATGGAGAAGACACCCAGACGTTTGGATGGATCCGGATTGCTGATGACCCTGACGATGAGTTGAAAAAGCTCATCACAACAAGCGATGGGCAAAAGGTCTCTTACGCACTTGTGAGCTGCAATAGAACGCATCTTCTCAAGGAAGTGCAAGGTCCTGGGAAAAATGTCGAATCTTTTACCTATGACAGTAAGTTATACGGACATTTTAAAAATGCCCTCATTTCCCATTCCGTTCAGGGCAGAGAGCTTAGGAGGGTAGAGTACCACCAGAACTTGGATCCTTACTTCGGATCTGGGGAAGACTCAGGCAGAGGAGGTAAGGTAAGCAGTCTCTTAGCCCCTAAGGCCATGCCATGGAGTGACAAAACTCTTTACGAATTTTATTACTCTCAACGGCTAACGAAAGTGAAGGATGCCGAAGGGGAGACCGCAGTCTACAAATTCGATAAGGAAAAAAGGCTTCGCGCGCTTGAAAAATGGGGCTGCCCTGAACGACCCACCCCCTATTTGTGGCAGGATTGGGACAAGAGGCAGATCACCAGGCGCACTATAGGAGGGAGAAATGAACGGTGGCCCGAATTTATCGAGGCCTCTTTTACCAATAAATTTGTCTACGATCATCGCTATAACGTCACAAGAGTCTCTCTTTTAGGGTACCTAAAAGGGGAGGGAGGGCTGACTCTAGACGAATATATCACGAACTACACCTATTCTAACGATGGCTTCAACCTCCCCCTTTCTCAAACAGATGGCATCCGCACCATCGTTAACTGTTACAAACCCGGCACCGATCTTCTCATTGAGCAGAAGGTGTACGAAGGGGACCAGCTTCGAGAAGAGGTCAAGTTCGACTATGACGCTAACGCCGCCCTCATCCTCAAAACCCAACGCAGAGGTCGTCTGGTTTTTATTGAAGAGACGAAACGGCGTCAAGACGGCATGCCTCTCGTCGTCATCCGAAAAACCCTTCAGGGTCAACTCGATCGCACCGTTTTTCATTATAATGAGCGGAATCAGGTCGTTCAGACCGACCATTTTGATGCCAATGACAAGCTCTGCTACAGCCTTTTCACCGAGTTTGATGATTCCTTCAGGGTCATCTCCCAAACAGACCCTCTAGGGCGTAAAACCCGTTATCATTTCGACCCCTTCGGCAATCCGCAAGCCACCTCTGTTGAAGGGGCTAAAGCGGAAGAGCGGTTTGAGCATGACTTGATGAACCGCCTCACTAAGAAGATCATCTGCGATCTTGCGACAGGCCAGCAGCAGGTGGAGGTCTATGAGAGGGACAAAATGGGGCGAGAAATTGCTCGCATCACCCCTTTGGGGCACCGCATTACCTTCAAACGCGACACTCATGGGCGCATTATCGAAGAGAGGCAAGAGCCGATCCGCACGCCCCAAGGATGGCAGACTCCCCTCGTTGTTCGAGATTATGATCCTCTCGACCGGGTGATGGCTGAGACAGACCCTTTAGGAGGAATCACCCAAATCGCCTATACAGCTCG
>JAFEGQ010000070.1 GCA_018239785.1 Verrucomicrobiota bacterium | reverse complement strand
TGAATTCATGCTATAGCTGCTGCAAGCGATCCAACTGATGGGGGTGTCTGTAGGATTATAGCGCTGATATTGAGGGGGTTGGGGTAAATCGCTCGGGAGGTTTCCCTCCGCTTGGTTGATCGCTGCTGCCACCTCTGCAAGGGCAGTAGCGATGTCTTCACTTAAGTCAAAGGTCAGAACAATGTTCGTTTGGCCAGCGTTGCTTTGGGAGACGACAGAATTAATCCCTGGAATGGTCATCAGCTGCTGCTCTAGGGGTACTGCCACCGTGGTGGCCATGGTGTTGGCATCGGAGCCGGGGTTTTGCGTTTTGACCACGATGGTGGGGTAGGCGACAGAGGGGAGGTCTGAAATGGGGAGTTTTGTGTAGGCAAAGATCCCAAAAAAGAGCACCGCCCACATCACGAGGGTGGTCATGATGGGCCTGTGAATAAAAGGAGCTGAGATGTTCAAGAGCTTGTCCCTTGTGCGACCGCTACTTTCTTTTTAGGTATTAGAGCCATCTGTCCTTCGGTAACCACCACCTCTCCTTTCTTAATTCCACTCGTAATGACCTGAGAGTTCTCAAATAACTGTCCAAGCTCGACGCGCCTTTGATCGACGATATCCCCCTCTCCGACCACAAACACAAAGGCCCCGGCGTTGTCGTAGTTGACAGCCTCTGTCGGAATTACAATCGCATCGGGGATCTCATAGAGGACGATCTCTGTAGTGCAAAACTGCCCCGGCCAAAGGAGTCGCTCTTCGTTCTTAAAGGTGCCCCGCACCGTCAAAGTGCCAGTTGTGGTGGAGATCTGGTTGTTGATGAAATTCAACGTTCCCTCAAAGCGCTGTTTTTCTCCTTCTACAGTGGCATAGATGAGAAGACCTGTAGGGGCTTGGTACTTGAGCAACTGGGGCAAAAAACGCTCTGGCACAAAGCTGTAGACGTAGATCGGATTGATTTGGTTGATCACGACCAGTGACTCTTGCACCCCTGGTTCGACCACATTGCCTGGGTCGACTAGGCGTCGTCCGATCTTTCCGGCGATGGGGGCGCGCAGCGTGCAGAAATCGAGGTTCACTTTCCCTTGGTCGACGGCGGAGCTAAATTGTGCGACATTGCCTCCATACTCTTTGGCCTCAGCGACATATTGTTCGAAGTTGAGTTGGGAGACAAAATCTTGAGGGAGCAACTCGCTGTAGCGGTTCATTTGACTGATGCCAAATTCTAAGCTGGCTTGTGCTGTGGTGAGCTGCCCTTTTGCTTGTCCGAGCTCCGCTTCGTAGATCCTTGGATCGATCGAAAAAAGCAAGGCCCCTTCTTCCACAAAATCCCCTTCCTCAAAGAAAGCGCCGATGAGCATTCCGGTCACTTGAGGAGCGACGCTGACGCTGTTTTTAGCAGCGACTTGGCCAATGGCCCGGATCACGTAGGGCATCGTCTGTTCTTGAGCCGTCGCAACGGTGACTTTGGGGAGGGGAGGCTCTTTGACCTCTTTTTTCCCGCAAGTGAAGAGGAGGGTGGCTAAGAGAGTTAGTACTATTAGTCGCATAGGCAGTGCTCACTTGTGCAGCAACAAGGGGAAAGGGTCCCCATTGCATAACTTAAGTTAATTAACGAAGTATACCAATCTTGACGCGCTTGGATCAGAGCGGATCTTGCATCTGCGAGATTGGCAAAAGCTTGGATCACCGGCGTGATGTCTGCCGTGCCTGCATGATACTTGCTCAAGTTGGCATCGAAGTTGATTTTTGCCGCTTTCACATAATCCTCGCCCGCGGCCACCTTCTCAGCCGACAGTAGAAAATCTTCATAAGATTGAATCACATTGCCTGCAATCGAGATTTGCAAAGCGCGTAAAGTTGCCCTCGACCGCTCGAGTTCCGCTTGTGCTAAGCGGATCTTATTTTCGTAGTACCAGCCCCGAAAGAGGGGGAGTGTGAGCGATAATTCCGCTGTTCCATCATAAGGAGTGTGCATTCCGCTGTTCCAATAGGTGCGTCCATAGGCCCCTTTGAAGTTGATTTGAGGCCACCGATTTTGTTGTTGTTCCCTCACATAAGCGCAATGGGAACGGACATCTGCTAAAGCGGCGAGGAGATCGGGGCGATAGGTGTAGGCTTTGCAAACAAGCGCTTCAATGTGTTGTCGAATGTAGAGGGTGGGGATGATACTCGGCATTTCATCCACTTTCAAAGGAATATTAGCTGGAACGCCCGCAGCTTGGGTGAGCGCGACATAATCATTCACCTCTGTTTGTTCGTCTGTCAACAGCTGTAGTTGCACTTTAGCCACTTGGGTCAGGGCATTCATTTCGTCGGCTAAATCGGCAATACCCGCTCGGTGCTTTGCCTTTGCTTGATCGAGAATCGTTTCCGCATCGTGGAGATTTTCTGTGTCTGCTCTCACTTGCTCGACCGCTCCAAGGTAAGTGTAGTAGTCGGTGGCCACCGTTTGCACAACAGTTTGGATGCTCCGATTGTGAAACCAATTAGCGCTCAAGAGCGCTTGGCAGAGCGCTTGGTTCTTCGCGGCTCTAGCTCCAAAGTCTAGGATCAAGTAGCTCACCGTGACGTCAGGCCCATAGTTGATGTAGTTGCTCTGGATGAGCTGCTCTCCTCCGAAAAATCCTCCGCCGCCGAAAAGGCTGGCAAAGCGCGTTGCTAACACATCGGTATTGAAATTGAAGTCGGGGTAGTATTCGGAGCGCCCAATGCCATATTGGGCAGCTGCAATTCTTGCATCTGCCCAAGTGGCTCGCAGATCGGGGCTGTTTTGAAGAGCTAAGCCGATCAGCTCCGTCAAACTCAAGCTGTCATCTGAGCAAGGCCAACAGACAGGTACATCACGGGCAAGGAGCTGTTCCACTTCCGTGTAGGGATTGCAAGAGGTACAACTAGGGACAAAAGGGTAACTTGGACAGGCAGGCACTAAAGCGTTGGGGCAGCGCTCTGGCAAACAGCCCATCAGCCCAAGCAAAAGCAGACAACAAAGGGATAAACGCATCTTTCAACGTGAGTAAGGGATTGGAGGGAAAATAACAACTATGAGTGAATATTTTTAAAACAGTGGGGCGCTGAGGCGAGAGAGTGAAATAATAAATTATTAGTTGCATATTCATTAATTATTAAGTATAATTAAACTTAAGAAAACTTAACATGCGAGGTTGAAAAGATGGAGAAAGCACCTAAAATTTGTAATATTCTTTTCACAGGATCAAATGAGGCCACAGATGAAGGTTGCGTTGTCCTAGTAGGGATGGGGGTAGTTACACTACTTATTCTCAGTAAGATAGCAAGCCCCTATTTGCAAAAAGGTCCATTAACTGTGAATTTGCTTAAACATCCATGGGTCCCCTTTATTGCTGCTGGAGCAGGAGTGTTGACAGGGATTAAACAGAGTATCCAAGATAGCCCCGGAGCTAGAGCGGCTAAGACATACAAAGAGCATGCCAAAGGTTTTGGGCTTCAATTAGTGGGCAAAACCATAGTAGGCGGACTTCTTGTTGGTGCGGGTTATTTTTTCCCAAGAGCGGTGCCTGCTGTCTGTATTAGTCTGATCGCATCTACAGCAACGCTAGGAGCGATACGGGTGGGTCAAGAAGTGGCCCGTTAATCCTAAAGCAGGATCATTCAACGCTAAGATGCAAAGGGATACAGATTTCTCCCTTTTGCGTCTTAGCGTTCTTTCTCTTTCTCTATGTTGCTAAAAAATTAAGATTTTTGCTATCATCGATTTGTACATCAAGTACTCTGGGAAGTTTTTGTTATGAATACACAAGTAGCTCAAAAGTTGTAGACCGTTTTCTTCGGGCTCGCAGCTACTTTTATTTTCCCCGATTTAGCCAGCGCTTTTATCGCGTCTAATTTAATTATTTTTTTCGATTTTAAAAGCTAAATAAACATTGGCCCACAGGGCTTTCTCTGCAGAGCTCCTGTGTGCCGCAATTTTATCAGGAGGAATTCACCATGGACCAGGTGAAAAAGGGAATTTGTATTTTCGATAGTGAGTTAGAAATAGCAGTGAAAAAGAAACAAAATGGATTGGAACTTTGGGAGAAGCATTGCACGGTTTCTCAGCGGGCGATAGAGAGGGGAATGCTTGCTCTGAAAGAGCGCCGATTTTTGGATTTAGACCCCCTTGTCGGGGATACGGCGTGTCAGATGCGGGCTTTGGAAATTGTGGGAATTTACCTCCGCTACCTCAAAGAGAAAGACTTAATCCCTTCGGACAAAAAGTTCATTGGCTTAAGCTACTTTCTCACTGAATCTTATGTCATCAAAGAGGAGTTGCGCCGGACAGATCATCGCAAAATAGCGGAAGCATTTGAAGTGTCTAAAAAGCTGACCGATCAGATGGTCCGTTCAGCTCAAAGGATGCTAGCGACCTTATCTGTCGAAGTGATTGAACGGGTCGCACAAGAGCTCAAAGGAAATGAATTGATCAAACAAGTTTTGAAGCCCCAATGCCCCAGGATAGATAAGTTCAGCCGCCCCCTTTTGCCCTGCTACTTTACCGTCCTCGCGGTGTTAAAGAGAGAGCAAGAGACAGGTCGTTCCCTCCAACTCATTGTAGAGGGGCCAGAAAGGACAGATGTGTGGATCGTCCCACGAAATAAGCCGTCTGCCGAAGTGATGGTAACGGTGGAAGGGAAGACGAAGTGCTCTTCGCTTGAGTTTGAACAAGCCTTAAATGAGCTTGGTTTTGAAGAACTTATCCTGATCTGCAGTGCTCAGCACGTGCAGTATGGCAGTAAAGATGTGAAAGAGCAGACCATTCCTAATGAAGAAGCGATGCAGCTTCTAGAGGAACAGCAGAAGAAGGTCTCCCTCTTCATGGTCCAACACATCCGAGCCAGAACCAAGTAAAACAACAGTCCGGGGATTTTCTCCCCGACTGCCCTCAGTTGCTAAAAAATAAGAACTCTGATACCATTATGTATTACCTTAAAGTAATGGGAAAATTAACCGTGAATACGCAAGTAGCCAGATACGTTGTCAGCCGCCTTCTGCGGGCTTTCGGCTACTTTTATTTTCCCCAATCAAGTTGGCGATTTTACCGCGCCTAATTTTTTTCGTTCAGCAAAGTTTTTGAAAAATAAAATAGACGGTTCCTGAAGGAGGATTGTGTCATGAAGAGGAAATGTAGGGAGACCCGATTGAGGGAAAATCCCGAAAAATTGATCAGTTGTATTCTTAGCATTTGTTCTAAGGCTGATAGCTATTTCTATTTTCCTCGATTTAGCTGGCGATTCTAACGCGCCTAATTTTTTACAATTAAATTTTTTTGTTTTTAAAAGTTAAATAAATATCGGCTCATAGAGTCTTGTGCTTGATTGTCCCTGTGTTCAACAAAGGGACAACCAAGCACAAGAGCTCTTTTGCGCCTCATTATAATAGGAGTATTTTTTCATGGAAAATGTAAACGATAAGTTTTTTATTTTTGACAAAGAGTTAGAAGGGTTATTCGGGAGTAGAAAAAATAGCAAATTCCTCATCAAAGAGCTTTGCACCGTTTCTCAGAAGGCGATTAATAATGGTGTTTTAGCCCTTAAAGAGGGCCGCTTTTTGGAATTAGATCCCCTTGTAGGGGACACAGCGTGCCAGATCCGCGCTTCGGAAGTTGTCGCGATCTACTACCGCTATCTGAAAGTGGGGGAATTGAGCTTTTTGGATCAAAAATTCATCGGGCTCAGTTATTTCCTCTCTTGTTCTGTCGAGGTCAATGAGAAGGGATTGCGTCGCACCGATCACAAGAAGGTGGGAGAGCTATTTCAGGTCTCTAAAAAACGGACCGATCATATGGTTTGTTCGGCAAAAAGGGAGCTAGCTACCCTTTCTGTTGAAGTGATTGAGAAAGTGGTACAAGGGCTTGAAGATGTTCCCTTGGCAAAAGAGGTTTTGCAGCCTAAATGTCGCAAGATCGACAAGTTTAAGCGACCCCTTTTGCCTTGCTATTTCACCGCATTAGCTGCGCTAAGGGGCGAAAAAGAGGCAGGCCGTCCTATCCAACTTATTGTGGAGGGGCCACAAGAAACGCACGTGTTGATCGTTCCAAAGGGGGCCAAGCCGTCTAAAGTGATGGTGACGGTGGAAGGGACGACGAAGTGTCCTACGTTGCCTCTGTTTGAACAGGCACTCGATAAGCATGGTCTGGAGAAGATGGTCCTCACGTGCGGTGCCCAGCATGTGCAGTACGGGAGTTCAGATGTGGAAGATCAGAACATTCCTGTGGAGGAGGCCATGAGGCTTCTTGAACAAGAACGGACAAACGCTCTTCTGATCGGAACCCATCAGGAGAACAGTCATCTCTTCATGGTCAAACATATCCGCGCAAGAAGTTTTGCCGGAACAGGAGAGAACAAATGAAGCAAAAAGGGATGAAAGTCACTGCCATCCCCGGCTGGGAGGCGCACTGCCTCCCCCCGATTTCTATTGATTTCAATTATTGTGCTCCTATAAAATATGGGCATGAAGAACTTTGCCCAGCAACCAGTCTATCAGTTGGTTTGCGCAGCGCCCTTTCAGGGGGCGTTGGAGAGTTCCTTTGTGGGCAAAAATTCTCTTTTCCTTCATCTCGGTGTGAACGCTCTTCTCCCTTAGGGGAGTATATATTTATTTTTTTATATTTGTGCTTTTTTGATAATAAAAAAAATAATTTGGAGTGTCATGTCATGGATAACGTAGTTAATAATAAAAAAATGTTTATTTTTGATGAAATATTAAAAATGTCGTTGGAAAAGAAGTTTTCTGACGCGGAGAATTCTCCGTGTAAAAAAGAGGATAAAAAAAACCAAATGATCCAACAGGCCAAGAAAGTACTCGAAGATCATTATGTCGTCTCAGAAAAGGCGATGACATCAGGTTGCGAGGCTCTGAAAGAGAAACGTTTTTTGGAGTTAGATCCTCTGGTTGGAGATACAGCCTGTCAGACGCGCGCTCCTGAAATCCCAGCGATCTATCGCCGTTACTTAAAAGAGGGGGATTTAAGTCCTTCAGATAAAAAGTTCGTCGGACTGTGTTACTTCCTCACTCAATCTTGTGAAGAGGATAAAGAGAGGAAGTTGCGTCGCACCAATCATAAACGCATTGCGCAGATTTATAAGGTCTCTACAAAAGTGACCGATCAAATAGTCTGTTCTGCCCAAAGGATGTTAGCGACTTTGTCGATCGAAGTCATCGAAAAAGTGGCACAGGGGCTTCAGAGTGATCCTTTGACGAAAGAGGTCTTACAAGAAAAATGTCGTCGCTTTGATACATTTCAACGTCCTCTCTTGCCCGCCTACTTTACAGTGGTAGCGGCGTTAAAGGGCGAAAAAGAGGCGGGCAGGCCCCTCCAGCTGATTGTTGAAGGGCCTGTGGGGAAAAAAGTCTACATTTTTCCGGAAGAAAAGCCCCCTATAGACGTGATGGTAACAGTGGAGGGGACAACGAAATATGGGACGTGGGAGCTGTTTGAAGAGGGGATGAAGACCTATGGTTTTGAGGAAATGATCTTCACCTGTTGTGCCCAGCACGTCCAATATGGGAGCTCCATGGTCAAAGATCAGACGATCCCCATAGAGAACGCGATGGAAGAAGTCTCTTTGAAGAGTCAAAAGGCGCTCTTGATTGGGACACACCAGAAGAATGAACAGTTCTTTATGGCTAAACATATTCGAGCGATGAGCTTTGAAGGGGAGAAAAAATGAAACAGGGTTGGACAAAATTAACGGCCATCCAAGTAGGGGGGGCAGTGTGCCTCCCTCCGATTGTGGTAGGTCAGATGCTGAGCGAAAACTACGGCTTTATGTGGGCGGTCATTGCTGTCTTGCTCGGCAATGCCGTGTTGCTGGGGGTGGGGTTAGTATCGGCAACGGCAGGCTTTAAGCTGGGGCTATCGACTCCAGAACTTGCAGAAAAGTACCTTGGCAAAAGAGGCGCTAAGCTTTTTGCAGGGGCGTTTCTATTTGCGACTACGGGATGGTTTGCGATCCAGCTCAATTTAATGGCAGAGGCGATCCATACCGTTATAGGCATCCCCGTTCCCCTGATTGCCGTGGTGACAGGTGGGGCGATGACCCTCCTGGCGCTTGGAGGCATTGGGGTCATTGGGCGTTTGGCAACGTTTTGCATGCCTCTATTGCTCGCAACAATGGTTTTGGCGGCCTTGCGGGTCACCCCTCAAGAGGGGACGATGAACGCTATGGTGGTCAGCGGTTTGGCGATTTCTACCGTCATCGCCACAGCCATTGGCGCCGCCTTTAACCTCCCCACCTACTTTCGGCACGCAAAGAGCCAAAAAGATGTTGGCTTAAGTGTGGTGCTGACATTTGGAGTTGCGCTGCCTTTGATTGAATTGCTCGGCGTCTATGTGGCGACAGGAGCGCCTGGAATGGGACTCATCGCTGCTTTGAAAGGATCGGGTGGGGCGTTGTGGGGCTATTGGATTGTCTTCTTCCTCGTCCTTGCGGGGTGGACGACCAATAATAATAACCTCTACTCGGCAGCGACTTGTCTCCACCTTTTGATCCCTAAATGGTCTCAAAGCTGGAAGATGGGGGTACTGGGAGTAGTGGGCTCTTGTTTAGCGGCTCTGCCGCTTCTCGACCACCTTCCTCTGGTGTTGAAGGTGATCGGGGTGATCGTGACGTCGGGAGGCGCGGTCACCATCACCGCCTACTTGACAGGCCAGAGAGTCCCTTTTGTCTTGTGCTTGGTGGGATGTGTCGCTGGCTGGGTGAATTTGAGCGGCATTCCAGCGATCGATGCAGCTGTTGCGAGTAGTTTGATCACAAGTGCTTGGGTATTAGGGAGGAAATATGTCGCTGCTACACCTTGAGGACTTAGAGCCTTTAGCGCGCGGCGCCTCGATTCTCGGGTCGGGGGGTGGGGGGTGTCCGCGCATTAAAATGTTGCAGGCCAAAAGCGCTATGAAGCGCTATGGGCCCGTCCGCTTGCTTGCGCTGGAGGAGCTGGCAGACGATGCTCTGGTGGTGCCTGTAGCGACGATGGGGGCTCCTCTAGTGGGGATTGAACAGTTGCCATCGGGGAAGGAAGTCGAGCAATTGATCGACCTCATCGAAGAGAAGATGGGGAGGAAAGTGGATGCCCTGGTGACCGCAGAGGTGGGGGGAGGCAATCTCTTTACCCCCTTTGCGGCGGCAGCAAAACGGGGCATCCCCGTCCTCGATGCCGACCCCATTGGGCGCGCTTTTCCGGAGCTGCAAATGACCACATGTCATCTGTGCGGAATTTCCCCCTCTCCGTTGTTTATGGTCGATTGCCTCGGCAATAAACTGTGTGTGGAGGCGCAAAATGCAATGGCCGCGGAAAAAATCGCTCGTCAAGTGGCGGTCGCGATGGGGATGAGAGCGCATATTGCGATCTATTTGATGCGGGGAAGCGAGGCGAAAAAGACCCTCATTCCGAAGAGCATTTCCCGAGCTCTTGCTTTGGGCAGGGAGCTCAAGTTGGGCAAGAGACTTGCGATGGGCCAAATTATCGATGTCGACCAGCGGCTTGAAGGGGGCTTTTTGCGAGGCAGCTTTACTTTGGGAGAGGAGGGGGGAAAGAAGGTGGTGGTGGAGTACCAAAATGAGTATCTAGTCGCTCGCCGAGGAGGGGGGATCATTGGATGCACTCCCGACATTCTCACGTTGCTTGAGCAAGAGACCTTTGATCCGATTCCGAGCGAAAGATTGCGCTACGGCTTAAGGGGGGAGCTCATCCTTTTGGAGGCACCTGCGATTTGGAAAACAGAAGAGGGCTTAAAACTTGTGGGGTTAAAATGATCATAGGAATTGATATCGGAGGGACCCATACAGATGGGGTCTTGGTCCAAGGAAGGACCGTTGTCAAAAGCTGCAAGTTGCCCACCACATTTCCTTTGGAAAAGGGGGTTGCGGCTGTTTTGAAGGAGCTGGTTGTTGACCCTAGTCTGATTCAAGAGGTGGTCGTGGGGACAACACATGCGACCAATGCGATTTTAGAGGCCAGGGGGCTGCTGCGCGTAGGGGTCTTGCGGATCGCTGGGCAAGGTCCCGCGATTGAACCCTGTCTTGATTGGCCTAACTCTTTGGTACAAGCTGTTTTTGTGGGGTGCGAGACGATTGGAGGGGGGTTCCATGTCGATGGGAGGGAGCTGACCCCATTTTCTCTCCAAGAGGCGCAAAAGGGCATTGAGCGCTTATTGGAAAAGGGGGCGGAGGCGATGGCAGTGGTGGGCCTCTTCTCTCCCCTGTGTGCCGATCAAGAGAGGGCGGTAGGAGAGCTGTTAGCTGCGATCCCCCATACCCTTTCGCACCGCCTCGGAGGGATGGGCTTTCTCGAGCGGGAAAATGCGGCTCTGCTCAACAGCGCTTTGAAGCGCTGTTTAAAGGAGGGTTTTGCCGATTTAAAAGAGACGGTGCGGCAAGCGGGCATTGAGACCCCGTTATGGATGACACAAAATAATGGGACCCTCATTTCCCTCGAGGAGGCCATTGAATTGCCGGTTTTGACCCTTTGTGCGGGGCCGACCAATTCCTTTGTTGGGGCAGCTCATTTGGCTCAGTTGCAAGATGCGGTGATTGTCGATATTGGGGGAACCTCGACAGATATTGGGGTGGTACAGGGGGGATTTGCAAGGCGCAGCCTCAATCAGTCAGAGGTAGGGGGAGTGCGTTTGAGCTTTCCCATGCCCGATGTGCTGAGTTTAAGCGTTGGGGGAGGCAGTTTGGTCTCTCTTGGGGAAACGCCCCAAATTGGCCCAAGAAGTTGCGCCTCGGAGCTGTTAAAGAGGAGTCAGTCATTTGGCGGCTCTGAGTTGACCTTGACCGATCTCGCCCTCCATTTGGGACATCTGCGGATTCAAGGGGCTAGAAGTGTCTCTTTGAAAGGAGAAGATGTTGAAAGGGCTTTCGGAGAGGTTTTGCAGCAGATCCAAAGAGCGATTCAGCGGGCTGAAATCGGCAAGAGCGATTTGCCGATTGTCGTTGTGGGAGGGGGCGCGAGCCTAATGCCGGCAGGGATGGGCCAGCGCTATGTGATCCCGCCACATGCAGGAGCAGCCAATGCCTATGGAGCGGCGCTTGCTGAGGTTTCAGGGCAGGTGGACACAGTGATCTCTTTGGAACAAGAGAGGCATAAAAAGCTTGAAGAGCTGCAGCAATTGGCCATCGATCGAGCAGTCAGTGCTGGAGCGCTACGCAGCGCTGTCCGGATCGCCCACATGGAGGTGGTCTCTTACTCCTACATGCCAGGGGGGATGGCAAGGGTGAGCCTGGTGGCAGCTGGAGCTCGCGCGTAAAGGAGGGGAAGAACGCAGAGGCGCAAAGGTGCGGAGACGTAAAGATGGGAAATTAGACCTCATTCCCTCGGAAAATCGCATGTGAACGAGCAACGAGGATGTGAATTCCCACTCTGTGCCCTCTGGGATCTCTTTGGCTGTAATTTTTATTTTTTTTACCACAGAGATCACAGAGTGGGGACTTCAAAAAAAGTCCATTCTAGGCGCGAATCCATCTGCGTGAAAGGACAAGGCCTCCAGCGGAAGCGACGCTCATCGCAAACACAACAAGCGAGATGCTCATCACTTTGTGAAAGGTGAGGGGAGATGGAGAGGGTTGTGAATCTATGGTGGGGGGAGTTTGAGAGGAGAGCGTCTCGTTAAAAGAGTGCGCAGAGGGCTTTGGGGGGATAGGAGGAAGAGTTACTTGAGGGAGTTTGGGTATTTGTGGGATCTTTGGGAGGTTTTCACTCAATGTTTCAATTTTATTTTGCAAATTGGCGTATCTTTCATGCAATCCACTTTCCTTGGAAGTTGAGGAGGGCGTTTGCGGTTGTGTGTTAGAGAAGGAGATGGAAGGGATAGGAAGTATAGTAGCATTTGATTTAAAATTACTGCCTGTTGTCCTTGTTTGGGTGATTTGCTCTCTAACTGTGGTAAGTTTGCGACAATGGGGATCACGGGGCTGTGTTGAAAAATTCGGAGCCTCTTCTAGGAAGGTGAGCGAAAAATCGTCAGATTCTGACGAGCTATCCCAGGAGACCGGAGAGTTTTTCAACACAGCCTTTTTGCAATTCAAATTGATTTTTTCAAAATATTTAGGAAATTTTTTGATATTTAGAATTTACTGATCGATTTGCGATGAAGTCTCAAGTGCACAACGGTGACCTGCTCCCCAAAAATTGGTCCAATGTAAAATAGACATTTCTGCCCAAACCAAAAGGAGCAGAGATGAAGAAAAGTCGTTTTTCCGAAGAGCAGATCATTCGGATTTTGAAAG
>JAFEGQ010000006.1 GCA_018239785.1 Verrucomicrobiota bacterium | reverse complement strand
TTGATCATCAGGAGGGTGCTACAGGCGGCTTGATCTTGGGAATTTACAGATAAACTAATTTATATTTTTGCAATATTGTGGCACGGCGCGAAGCGACGTCGGTCACAATGTTGTACAAAGTCGAGATAGTCCTAATTCCAATTCAAAACGGGCTTCGCCCTCTAAAAGAACATAGACAGGCGCGCTGGGAAAATCTTTACTGCCATGCATCTTGAAAATTCCATCGCGAGCAGGATAAAAACGTGGGGCAAACAGGACTTGAACCTGTGACCGACGGATTATGAGTCCGCTGCTCTAACCGACTGAGCTATTGCCCCACTGAGGCCCCTAACCATACCAAAGCGCCCCCTCATTTTGAAGCGCGATTTTTCTCAAGCAAAAAGAGACATAAAACCTCTTGTCAGCAAAGCAATCATTTGAGTAGAACGGCAATTTGACGATCGATCGGAGGCTAATGGTGCTCAAGAGGCTTCTTTTGATGGCCTTTGCTGCAGTAACTTGTAGGGTTTTGGCAGAATCTCCCCAGGGAGAACTCTGTCACGACGGCTATTGGGAAGATGAGCTGTGTTGCAAAGGCTCCCCGGCAGAGGAGCCATGTGCTGACATCTGCTCGGAAGCTCAGCCGTGCTGCGATTGCTGCTTGGACGTGGCCGATGACCTCTACATGCAAGGCTACCTACAAGCCTTGATCGACCTCCACTACCATGAACATTGCGTGACGATCTGCTACGAATGCGGCATCGTCTACGTCGCGAACTTGCCCAATAACTGCCTAGTCGCCCGCAGTATCATGCAGTTCTTGGCCGACTTCCCAGGCGTTCAGTGCGTGATCGTCGATCAGTGTTGCGAAAAGTGCAAACCGGTGGTCCACCCCACCGTCGAGTGCGACTGCTGCAAAATCGGAGGGATCTGGTTCCCTCAATCGACATTGCTTTATCAGCCGATGATCGCCGACCCGCGCCAAGTGATGTTCGGGGGCGCCTACCGCTTTCACGACCAGGTCCTCGGATCAAGGGTAGGGGTGGCAAAATTTGGCGACTGCTTCCCCTTCTTCCGCTGGCTCGAAGTGGGCCCCCTTTGCGGCGATGCTCAAATCGGCATTGAGGCGGGAGTATGGGCCGTCTTTAAGTTTGGAGATAAAAACCTCGAGGGAACGAGCGGAGATAAGGTGGCTCTTATTAATGCGGACTACCTCGTGGGGGTCCCTCTGACGTATGCTGCAGGCAACTACTCATTTCGCTTGCGCCCCTACCACATCAGCTCCCACTTAGGAGATGAATTCCTCTGCCATATGGAGGCGCCTGCCGATTTCCGAGTAAACCCAAGCCGCGAGGCGATCGACTTCTTCACCTCCTACCAACTCTCCGAGGCGCTGCGCCTCTACGCAGGGATCGGCTACAACTTCCACTCGAACATGACCTTCCCCATCAAACCTTGGTATGTCGAATATGGGGGGGAACTGCGCCTGCTTGGCCACCGCAATCTCTTCTACTGCCTCTACGTGCAGCCGTTCTTTGCGTTCTACATTCGCAACTGGCAAGACACCAACTGGGAGTTTGATGGGACCTACCTCCTTGGCTTCGAAGCGAGTAAGCTGCAGGGGTTGGGAAGGAAAATGAGGATCTACCTGGAATGGCACGACGGCTTTTGCTTTGAAGGGCAATTCTCTAAGCTGCGCGACCACTACTTCGCGGCTTGTCTAGCCTATGGATTTTAGATGATCCCGAATCCCTCTTCAAAGAGGGGAAATTGGGGGCCGATGGGAAGCGTTCCTTCAAAAAATGCGCGGTAGACTTTGAGAGCCTGAGCTGCTGTTTGGACACAGTAAAAGACGTTCGAAACCCACTCAGAACCCCGAATCGTCCCGGTTGCCAAGTTGCACTGGAAGCGGTTGGTGACCTTCTTCCTCCAATACTCAATGGGTCCAAAGAGGAGAATAGGGTAGGGGGGTGATGTCCCTGTTTTTTTCCGGACCTCTTCGAGAGAATATTCAAAGTCGGTCCCAATGCCCCCTGCAAGGAAAATGGGAAAATCGAGGTGAAACTCGGCCTGCCGCTCGACAAGATAGTCGAGGCGATAGGTCATCTTCGCTTCGACATAAGGGTTTTGCAGCTGCTCGTTGATGAAGCCGCCAGCGCGCGGGCGAAAGTCAATAATGTTCGCACAGGAGAGGATCCCCAGCTCCTTGGCGACTCGGTTTCCCATTTCCATGGCGCCAGGCCCTCCTCCAGAGACGAGCGCGAGAGGGGTGTCAGCATTGAGCAGGGGATGCTTCATCTCCTGCTTCATCTCTTCGACGCCTTGCAGCAGAGCTTTGAGCTCATTTTCAATGTCAAAATGGAGGAGATTAGATCCATACACCCCAAAGAAAGTGGCTCGCATAAAGCGGCTGACTTTGTCGGGAGGGACAAACATTCCACAATCCCGCCCATGGCGGGGGACATACAGCGAAATCTGGTTCAAATTCCGGTCCACCCAATGGATCGGAATGCCAAATTTCGCCAAGTCATGCAGCAACGCCCGATCTTCGGCGGAGAAAAAATCTCCCTCACTGGCCGAGGGCTGCTCAAAGTAAATCCCCTTAATGAGGCGGTGGCACGCATCGGAGAGAAGGAGCCTTTTGAGGAGGGGAGAGGGGAGATAACGGCTAAAAAGGACCCCCTGACTCGTGATCAAACCATCTTCCATGGCGGTCAAAAAGGGGTAGGCGGCTTGCTTTTTGATGTAACGCTCCACCATCAACGCCTGCCGCGCTAACTGCGCTGCTCCCGGAAATTCGTACATCGTCAAATCGCGCTGCACCCAATCGGAGGGCTCGAGCGCCCGCATCTGATGCCCTTTGACCACAAAGACCGCCGCTTGCCCCTCGTGAGGCGCTGTTTTAAAGGCGGCAAAGACCCGCTCTGGCTCTTCCAAGTCGGCTTGCAGCTGGTCCCGAACCCGAAAGAACACATCCTCTCGGTGCGGCTCAAGGGTGTAAAACTCTAGAGGGATATCGTTGATCTCACGACTCGAGGCATTGCCATGCAACTCATAGATATCTCCCGAATGCATCGTGTCAGGTTGTAAGATGTTGGCACTTGTATGCTCAAATCCTTTGGGAAGCAATTCATTCACAACAGCGCCAAAGACGGTGCGCACATGCAAAGGAGCTGTTTTGACCAACAAGAGTTGATCAGATCCGACCGTTCGAGGAGCTTCTG
>JAFEGQ010000069.1 GCA_018239785.1 Verrucomicrobiota bacterium | reverse complement strand
GAAAGCAATGCTGCTGTCTTGGTCGAGTTCATCTTCAGTCATAATCACCTCTTTGTGTCTCGACGGAAGATCTTAAAAATTAAGATGTAATTATATCAAGAATCTTTCATGAAATCGCCCTGGGAGTTAGGGAAGAAGAGCGAATTTACAGACAAACGGTTGCTTTGCCTTCATTCATGAGTCTATCCCAGCTTGTTGATGTTTTAACTCCGAAGGAGTGAGAGGCTCACGTCTTAGCTCTACCAATTCTTCATTCAACATGTGTATAGCTTTCTTTGAAGATATTTTGTATATGCTCCACTGATGAAGAATGGATGATTGCTAAGACGGTGGCTCGCATTTTTGCGCTTTGAGGAAAAAATGATTTATACGTGTCCAATGCATCTAGAAATTCGGCAAGACGATCCAGGAGATTGCCCTAAGTGCGGCATGGCCCTTGAGTCTGTAGAGACGGGGGGCAGCGAAAGCAGTGAATTGCGCGATATGACGAAACGCTTTTGGGTGGGCGCTGTATTGACATTGCCCGTTTTTATTTTAGGGATGGCGCATGTTGCGATCTGGCTTCAATTTCTCCTTACTTTTCCCGTAGTGGGGTGGGCGGGCTGGCCGTTGCTGCGCCGCGGTTGGCGTTCTCTTCAGACGCTTCACTTGAACATGTTCACGCTGATCGCTATGGGGGTGGGCGCAGCATTCCTCTTCAGCACTGTGGCCATGATTTTTCTCCCTCGCGCCCCTATCTACTTCGAGGCTGCGGCGGTGATCACCGTGCTGGTGCTCTTGGGTCAGGTTTTGGAGCTTCGCGCCCGTAGTCAAACAGGCAGCGCCATCAAAGCCCTCCTCAACCTCGCACCTCCCACAGCTAGGCAGGTCGCTCCTGATGGGGATCATGAAGTGCCGCTTGCTCATGTGAAAGTGGGCGACTGGTTGCGCGTGGTGCCAGGCGACAAGGTGCCGGTGGATGGCGTGGTGGTTGAGGGTCACTCGAGCGTCAAAGAATCGATGATCACAGGAGAGCCGCTGCCAGTGGAAAAAACGATAGGCGACCCAGTGACAGGGGGCACTTTGAATGGCTCTGGGAGTTTTATCCTACGCGCTGAACGGGTCGGAAGCGATACCTTACTTGGACAGATTGTAAAAATGGTGGCAGAGGCGCGGGCGAGTCGCGCTCCCATTCAAGGCCTTGCGGATAAGGTTTCAGAGATTTTTGTGCCGCTTGTGTTGGTGGTGGCGCTTCTCACCTTTATTCTTTGGTTGTGGCTTCCGAAGGAGCCTCAGCTAGGCGCTGCCCTCATCAATGCCGTTGCTGTCCTGATCATCGCCTGCCCCTGTGCCCTTGGCCTTGCAACTCCGATGTCGATTATGGTGGGCGTGGGACGAGGGGCTCAAGAAGGGGTGCTCGTGAAAAATGCAGAGGCTCTCGAACGGTTAGAGAAAGTCGACACCCTCGTTTTCGACAAGACGGGCACCTTGACGGAAGGGAAACCGAAGCTCACAGATGTTTTGTCGATAGGAGGTGTTGATCAAAAAGAACTCCTGCGCCTTTGCGCCTCCCTCGAGCAAAGCAGCGAACACCCCCTCGCTGCTGCCATTGTCAAAGGGGCGAAGGAAAAAGAGATCGGGTTGTCAGCGGTGAGGGACTTCCGCGCAGTGGCCGGAGGGGGTGTTTTGGGGGCGATTTCTGATCACACGGTCATGATCGGCAAGACGGAGTTTCTCCGCAGCGAAAGGGTCACAGGCCTAGAGCCGTTAGAAGCATCGGCGATAAAACTTCAAGAAACGGGCAAAACAGTGATCTTTGTCGCTATTGATGGAAAACCAGCAGGTCTTTTGGCCGTGGCAGACCCTATAAAAGCCACAACAGCAGAAGCCATCCGAGATCTCCATACGCTTGGGTTAAAGCTCACCATGCTCACAGGGGACAACCAGCACTCTGCGGCCACGGTGGCCAGGCACTTAAGGCTAGATGAATTGGAAGCGGAGGTTTCACCTCCAAGAAAAGCCAGCTACATCAAAAAGCTGCGCTCAAAAGGCAGGCGCGTCGCCATGGCAGGCGATGGGATCAATGACGCCCCTGCTTTGAGCGAAGCGGATGTGGGGATTGCCATGGGCAGTGGCACCGATGTTGCCATGCAAAGTGCAGGGGTCACTCTCATTCATGGGGACCTGGGCGGCATTGCCAAAGCCATTCACTTAAGTCGCGCTACGATGCAGAACATTAGGCAGAACCTCTTCTTCGCCTTTATCTACAACGCCATCGGGATTCCAGTGGCAGCAGGGGTGCTGTATCCCTTTTTTGGTCTACTTCTCAATCCGATGATTGCCGGAGCTGCAATGACCTTCAGTTCCGTCTCGGTGATCGGCAATGCCTTGCGGCTAAGGAAAATCAAGCTATGACCCTCACGCCAGAACAGCTCCACAAGATCGATGCCTATTGGCGGGCTGCCAACTATCTGTCGGTAGGGCAGATCTACCTCTACGATAATCCTTTGCTCAAAGAGCCTCTGAAACTCTCACATGTGAAGCCTCTAGTGGTGGGACATTGGGGGACGACCCCAGGGCAGAACTTTATCTATGTCCATTTGAATCGGATCATTAAGAAGTATGATCTGAATATGTTTTATATTTCCGGCCCTGGCCACGGCGGCCCGGCGCTGGTGAGCCATACTTATCTCGAAGGGACCTACAGCGAGATTTATCCAGATATCAGCCAAGACGAAGCGGGTCTGAAAAAACTCTTTAAGCAGTTCTCCTTTCCAGGGGGGATCTCCAGCCATGTGGCACCCACAACTCCAGGATCGATTCATGAAGGGGGGGAGCTGGGGTATTCCCTCAGTCATGCCTTCGGGGCTGTATTTGACAATCCCGATCTGATCGTCGCCTGTATCATTGGAGATGGGGAAGCAGAAACAGGTCCTTTAGCTACCGCATGGCAGTCTAACAAATTTCTTAATCCCATTAATGATGGAGCTGTTCTGCCGATTTTGCATCTCAACGGCTACAAGATCAGCAATCCCACGCTCTTCGCTCGCATCGATCATGAGGAATTGGAGCAATTTTTGCGTGGCTGCGGTTGGACGCCCTACTTTGTCGAAGGGGATGAGCCAGAAAAGATGCATGAACTGATGGCCACCACTTTGGACAAGGCCGTTGAAGAGATTTTGCGCAGCAAAAACGGTACTTCTCGGCCTCGCTGGCCAATGATCATCTTAAGGTCTCCTAAGGGCTGGACGGGCCCAAAAGTCGTTGATGGCTTAAAAGTAGAAGGGACATTCCGCTCCCATCAGGTGCCTCTTTTAGTCAATGCGGAACATCCAGAGCATGTGCAGCAGCTTGAAAGCTGGATGAAGAGCTACAAGCCAGAAGAGCTGTTCGATGAACAGGGGAGACTCATCGCGGAATTGAGGGAATTGGCCCCCGAAGGCAGCAAGAGAATGGGAGCCAACCCGCACACCAACGGCGGCATGTTGCTGCGCGATTTGGCGATGCCAGATTTCCGCATCCACGCGGTGGAGGTGCCTGCTCCTGGCGCTATCGCAGTTGAAGATACGCGCGTCTTAGGCAAATTCTTGCGCGATGTGGCTTTATTGAACCAAGAGCAGCGCAATTTCCGCATCTTTGGCCCTGACGAAACGGTCTCGAATCTTCTAGGCGCTGTTTTTGAAGTGACTAGTCGCCAATGGGATGCGCTGGAAGTCCAAGAGGATGAATTCCTAGATCCTGCCGGACGGGTTTTGGATGCGATGCTCAGCGAGCATCAGTGCCAGGGTTGGTTGGAAGGGTATCTTCTCACAGGGCGGCATGGACTATTCAACAGCTATGAGGCGTTCATTCGGATCGTCGATTCGATGTTCAGCCAGCATGCCAAGTGGCTAAAAGTGACCTCAGAACTCCCTTGGCGCAGGAAGATTGCCTCGCTCAATTATCTCCTATCCTCTCATGTTTGGCAGCAGGATCACAACGGCTTTACCCACCAAGATCCAGGGTTTCTCGACCATGTCATCAACAAGAAGGCCGACATCGTACGCGTGTATCTTCCGCCCGACGCCAACTGTCTTCTCTCGGTCTTTGACCACTGTCTACGGACCCGCCACTATGTCAATGTGGTGGTGGCCGGCAAACATGCGTTGCCTCAATGGTTGTCCATGGAAGCTGCAGCGATCCATTGCACAGAAGGGATAGCGATTTGGCCATGGGCGAGTAATGACCAAGGGGTAGAGCCAGATGTGGTGATGGCCTGCTGTGGCGACACACCCACGTTGGAGATCTTGGCTGCCGTTTCGATCCTGCGTCAATATCTGCCTGAGTTAAAAATCCGCGTCGTCAATGTTGTCGATCTGATGAAGTTGCAGTCCGATAGTGAGCATCCACATGGCTTAAGCGATCGAGATTACGATTCGTTGTTTACAAAAGATAAGCACATCATTTTCGCCTTTCATGGATACCCCACGCTCGTTCATCGACTGACCTATCGCCGCAACAACCGCAACTTGCACGTGCGGGGCTACAAAGAAGAGGGGACCATCACCACAGCTTTTGACATTCGGGTCCAAAATGACCTTGATCGGTTTCACCTCGTGCAAGATGTGATCGATCGGGTGCCTGAGCTTGGCACGCAAGGCGCCTACTTAAAACAGATGATGCAAGACAAGCTGATTGAACATAAGCATTACATTGACAAACATGGCCAAGATCTTCCAGAAGTGAGGAATTGGAAATGGAAGATTTGAAATCTTTGTCTCTCGAAGATGCGAAAAAAAAACTGGAGTTTTCTCCTGAGGGCTTAGGTCAAGCTGAGGCGCAAAAACGGCTGGCCTTCTATGGGCTAAATGAGCTTGAGGAAAAGAAAACCCACCCCCTGCTGAAATTCCTCACCTACTTTTGGGGCCCCATCCCGTGGATGATTGAGGTTGCGGTGGTGCTCTCGGCTCTCGTTCGACACTGGCCAGATTTTTTCATCATTCTGGCTCTCCTTGGAGCTAATGCTATTGTTGGCTTCTGGGAAGAGCACAAAGCCGCCAATGCCATTGCTGCCTTGAAGGCTCAGCTTGCCGTGAAGGCTCGTGTGAAAAGGGATGGAAAATGGAGTCTTGTGGCAGCGCGTGAGCTTGTGCCAGGCGATCTCATTCGCCTCCGTGCAGGCGACATCGTTCCTGCAGATGCCCATTTACTTGATGGAGATCCTCTTGAGGTGGATCAGTCTGCACTGACGGGGGAGTCATTGCCGATTGCGCGCAAATCGGGTGAGGCGGTGTTTTCAGGATCGATCGTCCGTCAGGGTGAAATTGGCGCAGTTGTGTATGCCACGGGCAGTCGCACCTACTTTGGCAAGACGGCGCAATTGATCCAAGAAGCGCACACCATCAGCCACTTTCAAAAGGCAGTGTTGAAGATCGGCGATTACTTGATTATCCTTGCCGCAGTGATGGTGGCATTGATTATTGCCGTTGCGCTCTTTCGCGGTGATCCAATCCTCACCACTCTGCAGTTCGCCCTCGTCCTGACCATAGCGGCTATCCCTGTGGCCATGCCGACGGTCTTATCGGTGACGATGGCAGTGGGTGCGCGGCTGCTTGCCAAGAAGCAAGCGATTGTGAGCAGATTAGTGGCCATTGAAGAATTAGCTGGCGTGGACATCCTCTGTGCGGACAAGACTGGCACGTTGACCCAAAATAAATTGACGCTTGGCGACCCCATTAGCCTCAATAAGATTCCCGCCGAACAGCTCATCCTCTTTGCAGCGCTGGCATCGCGCTTCGATGATCGCGACACCATTGATCTGGCAGTGCTAGAGGGCTTGAAAAACAAAGATGTCTTGAAAAGGTATCAGGTGATCCATTTTCAGCCTTTCGATCCTGTCCATAAACGAACTGAGGCGAGCGTCAAAGGGCCAGAGGGGAAGCATTTTAAGGTCACGAAAGGAGCACCTCAAGTGATCTTGGCCTTATCGGCAAATGCGGGCCAGGTGACCCCCGCAGTGGAACAAGCTGTCAACGCTTTCGCAGCACGCGGTTTTCGCTCGCTTGGCGTCGCTCGAGCCGATGCAGGAGGGGAGTGGCAGTTTGTGGGTGTGTTGCCCCTGTTCGATCCCCCGAGAGAAGATGCCAAGGCAACCATTGCGACCGCAAGGAAGATGGGAGTGAAAATCAAGATGGTGACGGGCGATCAATTAGCGATTGCTCAGGAAACCGCCAAGAAATTGGGGATGGGGACAAATATCCTCGATGCAAGTGGATTAGATGATCCTAAACAACAAGAGGCCATTGAGAAAGCTGATGGTTTTGCTCAAGTATTTCCCGAACATAAGTTCTATATTGTAGATAACTTACAAAAACGGGGCCATATCGTAGGCATGACGGGCGACGGAGTCAATGACGCTCCGGCGCTGAAACAAGCTGACTGTGGCATTGCCGTTTGCAATGCCACGGATGCAGCGCGCGCAGCAGCCTCCATCGTGTTAATCAGTCCAGGTCTCGCTGTCATCATCGATGCCATCAAGGAGAGCCGCAAAATATTTCAACGGATGAATAGCTACGCCATCTACCGTATTGCTGAGACCCTACGGGTCCTCCTATTCATGACGGCGGCTATCCTGATCTTCAACTTTTATCCCTTGACAGCCGTTATGATCGTGATGCTTGCGTTGCTCAATGACGGCGCCATCTTGTCGATTGCGTATGACAATGTCCATTACAAGGAGCAGCCCGAAGCTTGGAACATGCGCGTGGTCATGGGCATTGCTTCGGTGTTGGGGATCCTCGGTCCCATCGCTGCATTTGGCCTGTTCTACCTTGGCGACCACCTTTTTCACCTTGACCGTCCACATCTCCAGTCCATGATGTATCTGATGCTCTCTGTTGCAGGACATTTGACAATCTTCCTCACCCGGACGCGCGGCCCCTTTTGGTCCATACGCCCCGCGCGCATTTTGTGGATGGCTGTGGTGGGGACGCAAATCGTTGCCACTTTCATCGCTGTCTATGGATTTTTGATGTTCCCCCTTGGCTGGAAGTGGGCTGGGTTTGTCTGGGGATATGCGTTGATATGGGCGCTTTTGAGTGATCGTGTGAAACTATTCGCCTATAGAATTTTCGATCCCATTATAAATAAAAAAAGAGGATTTAATGAGAAATAGCAACTCCGTCACGACCTTAGTCTTTATCGTGATTCTATGCCTTGGCGCCGTCTTAGGATACCCCCTCTATAGCGCAAGCATGGGAAATGCCGTATGGGTTCTAGGGGGCACTTTTATTATTGCCTGCTTTGTTTCGAGTGCGATTAAGGTGGCCAATCAATGGGAAAGGGTTGTTGTGCTCCGTCTGGGGCGCTTCTACAGCCTAAAAGGGCCTGGGCTCTTTGTCATCATCCCCATTTTCGATCGGATTTCCTATTGGATCGACATCCGCGTCATCACAACGACCTTTAAAGCGGAAAAAACGCTCACCAAAGATACCGTCCCTGTCGATGTCGATGCTGTCCTCTTTTGGAAGGTCATTGACCCCAAAAAAGCAGCCCTCGAGATCGCCGACTACAGGAGCGCCATAGGGTGGGCATCGCAAACAGCTTTGCGCGACGTCATCGGCATCACTCTCCTTTCAGACATGTTGGAGGGGAGGAACAAAATTAGCAAAGAGTTGCAAGTCATCATCGACGAGAGGACCGAGCCTTGGGGTGTCAATGTCATTTCTGTCGAAATCAAGGATGTCTTGATCCCTCCAGCGTTGGAAGATGCGATGTCGATGCAAGCCCAAGCCGAAAGAGAGCGGCAAGCTCGCGTGATTCTAGGAGATTCTGAGCGTCAAATTGCGGAAAAATTTGGTGAAGCCGCTTTGACCTATGCCAATAATCCGGTCGCCCTCCATTTAAGAGCGATGAACATGCTTTATGAGGGGTTAAAGGAAAACTCTACCATCGTTGTCGTTCCTAGCTCCGCCATTGAAACGATGCAGCTGGGAGGCATTGCCGGGATGACCGCTATGACGATGGAACTGGAGCAGAAGCGCACCCCAAAAAGGATAGAAGAGTGACAAGTAGCGATAAAAAAAGCTTCAACCGCACAGATCATTTGGCCAATGAGAGGACCTTTTTGGCATGGATTCGGACCAACCTTGGCATCATGGCTTTCGGATTTGTTGTGGAAAGGTTTTCCGTGTTCATCCAAGAAGCGGAGTCTTTTTTGGGAAAAACGGAGGTCTCTGAACCGATTTCTACGGACCCCACGCTACAAGGCTATTCTTCTATTTTCGGGATCGCCCTCGTCGGCATCGGAGCGCTCCTCTGTATCTTTTCGTTTCTGAAGTTTAAAAGGACAGAGCGACAAATCAATCAGGATACTTATCAATCATCTACATTACTCGGAACCTTACTTTCGTTATTTGTTTTCTTAATAGGCGTGTTTTTGATTATTTATTTGATTGTTTCACATGCAGCCGTGTGAAAGGAATTAAAGCGCCATGTCTCAAAGGGAAAATATCAAAGGATATGAGACCTTAGAAGATCTCGCTTTGAACTTGCGCTCCTCTTGGAATCATAGTACCGATTCGATATGGCGCCAGCTTGATCCAGAGTTATGGGAGGAGACCCATAATGCCTGGGCTGTTTTGCAGACGGTATCTGTGGAAAAACTTACAGCGCTTTTAGCGGATCAAAAATTTAACGAACTTATTAATCGCCTTGTGGAGGCGCGACAAGAGGCCTTAAGTTTGCCCAGTTGGTTTCAGGAGAATTACTCTCACTCCTCTCTCAACGGCATCGCCTATTTCAGCATGGAATTTATGTTAAGCGAAGCGCTTCCCATCTATTCTGGCGGCCTTGGCAATGTGGCGGGCGATCAGCTCAAAGCGGCAAGCGACCTTGGGGTGCCGGTCATAGCTATTGGCTTGCTCTATTCCCAAGGTTATTTCCGGCAGTTCATCGACAAAAATGGGGAGCAACAGGAGGTCTATCCCTACAATGATTCAGGGCAACTGCCCATCACACCGTTGCGGTTGTCCAATGGGGAGTGGCTCCGCTTGAAAATAGACCTGCCGGACTCGGTCCTTTGGCTCCGCACCTGGGAGGTCAAAGTGGGGAGAAGGACTCTCTATTTATTGGACAGCAATGATATCGCCAATTTGCCTGCGCATCGAGGGATCACGAGTGAGCTTTACGGGGGCGATAAGGAGCTTCGACTCAAACAGGAGCTCATTTTGGGCATTGGGGGATGGCGCCTTTTAAGTGCTCTTGGGATACAGCCCGACATTTGCCATATGAATGAGGGGCATGCGGCCTTTGCTGTCTTGGAGCGGGCTTGGGAGTTCATGCAAAAGACAAGGCACCCTTTTGAAGTGGCCTTGGCTGCTACCCGGATCGGCAATCTCTTCACCACGCATACTGCCGTGTCTGCTGGATTTGATCGATTTTCCCCTGACCTCACGGAGAAATATCTTGGAAAGTATGCACAAACCCAACTGGGGATTCCCTTTGAAAAGTTGCTCGCTTTAGGTCAAGTACACTCGCAAGAAGATTTTAATATGGCCTATTTAGCAATTCGGGGAAGTGGTTTTGTCAACGGAGTAAGTCAGCTCCACGGTGTGGTCAGTCGGCATCTGTTTCAAGAGTTATTTCCCCGCTTTCCCGAAGAAGAGATTCCGATTGGCTCTGTGACGAATGGAGTCCATATGCCCACTTGGGATTCTTCGATGGCAGACGCTCTTTGGACGGAGGCTTGTGGGAAAGGGCGATGGCTGCGGACCACAGAGGAGTTAGAGACCAAAATCCGCGCTGTGCCGGAAGAAAAAATTTGGCACATGCGCTCTCAAGCAAGAGCCGATCTCATCGACTATGCCCGCACTCGGTTAGTGCGCCAGTTGCAAGCTCGAGGTGCCTCCCAAGAGGACATTGCAAGAGCGCCATCTTTTTTAAATCCAGATGCATTGACCTTGGGGTTTGCACGCCGCTTTGCAGCTTATAAAAGGCCTACGTTACTTCTTTCCGATGAAGAGCGCCTCTTGCGTCTCTTGACCCAGCCAGAGCGCCCTGTGCAGCTCATCATCGCTGGGAAAGCCCACCCTGCAGATGCAGAGGGGCATGCCCTGATTAAAAAGTGGATGAGCTTCATTTGTCGACCTGAAGTGCGCTCCTCTGTGATTTTTCTCAGCGACGACGACATGATTTTAACAGAGCGTCTTATCCAGGGAGTCGATCTGTGGATCAATACGCCAAGAAGGCCTTGGGAAGCGAGTGGGACGAGTGGGATGAAGGTGCTCGTCAATGGGGGCTTAAACCTCTCCGAGTTAGATGGTTGGTGGGTGGAAGCTTATGCACCTGAAGTAGGTTGGGCCATTGGAGATCTTAAGGAGCATGGGGCGGATCCCCATTGGGATCAAGCAGAGGCCAATGTTCTTTATGACCTCCTGGAAAAAGAGGTCATTCCAGCATTTTATACCCGCGATCGCACCAATATTCCCCAGAATTGGGTTCAAAAAATCCGGGAGAGCATGGCCCGATTGACACCCCAGTTTTCATCGAATCGGACGGTGCGCGAATATACGGAGAAATTTTATCTTCCAGCAGCTCAAGCTTATCGGAAGCGGGCTGAAAATAATGGCGAATTGGCGCAACAGATCTCTCAGTGGAAGAGCTCTATAGAGGAGAATTGGCACACGTTGGGGTTTGGAGAGTTAAAGGTCGAAACTGTGAAGGAGGAGCACCTCTTTGAAGTGCAGGTCACTCTTGGCAAGTTGGAGCGTCAGGCCATCAAAGTGGAGCTTTACTCGCCATCTCTGGTGCAAGAGATGGAATATCAGGGGGCGACCTACCTGGCGAAAGTTCCAGCGGCGCAAGCGGCGTCGAGCTTTACACCTCGCATCAAACCCTATTTTCCAGGGGTGGAGGTTCCTCTCGAAGTGCCTTATATTCTATGGCACAAATCAGTGTGAATGACATTTTTCTTGTGCTTATTTGCATGGTCTGCGATTTTCTGATTTTTACTTGCATCTGCAAAATAAAAGGAGAAAAATATGAGAGAGAACCTTTCACTTGTCTCTGTAGGCAACAATGTCAAAACTACAATCGCAAGGGGTCTTGCTCCCGTTGTGTGTTATGAACCTTGGTTCCCTCGTGCTTTAGAAGCCATTAAGCAGTCCGTTCATGATGGGTATCCAGTGCTGATTAGATTGCATAGCGCCGCTTCGTATCCAATAAATTCAAATGAACGCCTATATTCTTGATCTTGAATCTCATGCGGTTTTGATCGTTGGTTACGACGATGTAAAGCAAGCAGTAGCTGTAATAGACCCCTGGAATAAGAATTGGGGTGGCAATTTAGGTGGAAGGAGGTGGATTCCTTATACTGTTCTTGAAACTCACACGGTCAACACGAGTTTAGGGTTAATGGCAATTTTAGCACCATTAGTAATAAATCCGAAAGCACAGTGGGATCAAGTAGGTAACCTCTCAATTCAATTGGAAATCGGCTTTTACATTCCTAGAGGAACTGTTATGGATCGCGCTTCTTGGGTCATCAATAGGATAAATGTAAATTGTGGATTGCCAGAATCATGGGAAAGCAAACAGGTCGACTATGAGATAGCGGGCTGTTGGACTGTTGGCGATACTATCAACTTATCTCTTCCTATTTCTAATCGTCCTAAAAATGACGGAGAAATCAGTTTAACGGTGAAAGCTAATGTGCAAGGGCAAAGACCCTATGATTTTGAAGATCAGATCTCTGTACATGAAAAAATACTGGTTCATTCTGCTCAAGCTAAAGCACTTGAGGATCAGGTATTAAGTAAGTCAGCTTGATCAGTAAAATTTATTATTCGAGAACGATGCATGTTTAGAAAATTTCTTGCCGCCACTAGTCACTTAACGCAGTTGAATATTGAGTGGATCAAAAAACTGGGAGGCTTAATAAGAGTAGCGGTTTTCGATTCAGATTCTGACACAGGGCGATTTCATGAAAGATTCTTGATATAATTACATCTTAATTTTTAAGATCTTCCGTCGAGACACAAAGAGGTGATTATGACTGAAGATGAACTCGACCAAGACAGCAGCATTGCTTTCAG
>JAFEGQ010000068.1 GCA_018239785.1 Verrucomicrobiota bacterium | reverse complement strand
TAAATAGCCATGACCCACCACCTCGTGCATGGCAACGCTTGGCCCTGTCAGCAGCATAAAAGCGCCTAAAGTCACACCAGACATGGCAGCAGCGCCTACCTGGACTTCCTTACTTTTGACAAATGCCATGTTGCATTTTCCTTAATTAATAATTAATTTTAATTAAAAATTAATTTTATGTCAAGATTGTAAGCGCTCGAGTTTATTCATCCCATTGAGGGCGGCAATTCGATATCCTTCTGCAAGTGTCGGATAATTAAAGACTTGATGGATAAAGGTATCAATGGTGGCGCCAAAGATCATGGCCAATTGCCCAATATGGATCAATTCGCTGGCGCTCGAGCCAATGATATGCACCCCTAAGAGTTTAAGGGTTTCCTTATCAAAAAGGAGCTTAAAACACCCATTTTGATTGCCACTGATATTGGCACGGGCAATCTCATAAAAATAGGCGCGCCCAACTTCAAATGAGATGCCTTGTTGAACAAGCTCTTGCTCTGTCGAGCCGATGCAGGAGATCTCAGGAATCGTATAAATCCCTAAAGGATAGAGAGAAGCGCGCTCGTGCATCGGCATGCCAAAGGCATGGCGCGCAGCGCACCTCCCCTGTTCCATGGCAATAGAAGCTAAAGCGGGCCCTGGGATCACATCCCCTACAGCGTAGATGTGAGGCAGAGCGGTCTGGAAGAAAGAGTTCACCTCCAAATGGCCTCTTGGTGTCAAAGCAAGACCAATTTGATCTAATCCTAAGCCCTGGACATTTGCCACTCTCCCTAAGGCGTAGAGCAATTTATCGGCTTCAACAATGCCCCCATCGGCCAAGTAGACTTTGGCTCTTCGCCCGAGCCGCTCAATGCGCTCCACATGTCTACCCCCATAAAACTCCAAGCCAATGTTCATCAACCCTGTTTGGAGGTGAATCCCAATTTCAGCATCGAGATGAGCGAGCATATGAGAGCGCTGATCGATCACCGTTGTTTTTGTCCCCAAAGTGGCAAAAAAACTGGCATATTCGCTCCCAATCACCCCTCCCCCAAGCACGAGGAGGCTTTCGGGAACTTGATCGATCGCAAGCAAGCTACTGGAGTCTAAAATCACCTCCCCATCGAAGGGGACAGCGGTGGGATTGCGAGGCAAAGACCCTGTGGCAATGACAATGTAATCGGCTGTAACGCGTAAACTCTCTCCCACTTGCATCTCATGGGGGGTGATGAACTGGGCCACGCCTGGCAAAAGACGAATCCGATTTTTCCGAAATTGGCGCAGGAGCACTCGTCTTTGCTCTTCGAGCACCTGATTGAGCCGAAAGTTGAGGTCATGGATCGACACCTTGCGCGTGTCGATTTGATTGCCATAAAAACTTTGTCTCTGGAAGCGGGTCAGATCGAGGATGGCCTCTCTCAAACTCTTCGAAGGAATGGTGCCTGTATTGAGGCAAGCCCCTCCAGGGTGATACTCCTGTTCAGCAATGGCGACCTGTTTTCCTAGCTTCGCCCCTTGAATCGCCGCCTTTTGCCCAGCTGCGCCCGACCCCACGACCAGCATATCCACTTTCATTTTATCCATTCACTCAACTCTCCCTTCTAGAGCGAGGAGTGATGTTCCAAGTGGTTTCACCCATGCATTCTTTGAGCTGAGCTATGCGCACAATGAGGTTTTTCATCTCAGCAAATACAATAAACGAGAAAAAAAAGTAGATGACAAACCACCACTTATGCCGCTTAATTTTGGGCGTCGCAAATAAGTAGGTTCTCACTGCTAAAAAGGGACCTGCGCTAAATGTAAAAATAGTTGTCACTACAAAAATAGGGATTAAATGCATGACGTGCTCTAACCCGTAGGCAAAAATCCACCAAAAGAAAAGGGGGAAAATCTGAAGCGACAGCAAAGCGTAGATGTTGTTCCAAGGCAACAATTGAGCAACTCCCCACTTTTGACGAGTAGTCAGGTGCGGTGAACGGATCGCCTCCCAAGTCCTTTTTAAAGTGATTTGAAACCACCCTTGAGCCCAACGTATTCTTTGTTTCCAAAACCCGCGAAAGGTCTCGGGGGCAAGCTCTTCCGAAATCAAAGCAGCATCCATTTTGAACGTATACCCTTTTGCCAAAGCCCTCATCGTCGCATCGATATCTTCGGTCAGCATCAAAGGGGAAAACCGAATCTCTTTAAGAACGTCAGTCTTCCAATACCCGTTGCTCCCGCCAAAAATGGCAAATTGATGAAAAACCGCCCGCCCAGGATGATTAATCCCATACATCGTCTCGAAATCAACCGCGCAAGTGCGTGTGACTATCGTGTTCTCTGCATTGGAAATCACACATCTGCCTTGAACGACATCCCACCCTTCAGCCAGCCAGCGCCAAGCACGAGTAAAGACATCGGGCACGGGACGGTGATCGGCATCAAAAATCCCAACAAATTCTCCCCTTGCTTCCTTTAAAGCAGCGGCTACATTTTGGGCTTTTGAAAGACTCCCGGCCACCCGAAGGACAGTTAAGCGCGTCTCCTTTTGAGCCATCGCTCTTAACTCCTCTTCGACTGGAAGAGAGACGGGAGTATTGTAGGCCAAGATCAATTGGAAATCGGCCGGGTAATCAACCTTTAATAGATTTTTGAGCGTTTCAACGATGACCCCCTGTTCATTGGGCAAGTAGGCGCATACAATCGCTGTCGCAGGAGGATAAGGAGTTTTTGGCTCGCGAGGGGGATCATCGGAACGGGGGACGAGCATACTCTCCCAGATGACCAACGCTGATTGGATCACCATGATCACCACCAAAATCAGATAAAGCGTGAAGGTAAAGTCATAACCTAAAGCATCACACAGCCAATAAAAAAGAAAGGGGATCAACACAATGCCTATAACGCCCATAAAAAGCTGAAAGGGAAAAGCGAGTTTTCTTAGAACCATCTTTC
>JAFEGQ010000067.1 GCA_018239785.1 Verrucomicrobiota bacterium | reverse complement strand
CGCTCTTTAGGCAAGACCTCTCCCCACCAGCCCGGTTTTATCACCACCCTTCTTTCGTGCAGGTTTTTTTACGATCTTTACCACAACGTGACTCTAGAGATGCTCGAGGGAGGGCTGACTGGTATCGAGAATGAGAAATATTTGGATAGGTACACCACCCACTATACCTATTCGTACGATGGCTTTAATCTCCCCCTTTCTCAGAAAGACGATCTTCAAACCACCATCAACCGCTACAAGGAAGGGACCGACCTTCTGATCGAGCGGAAGATTTACGAAGGGGATCAGCTTCGTGAAGAGATCACCTGCGAGTATGACGATAACGCCGCTTTAATTTTCAAGATTCACCGCATTGGTTCCATCATCCTCATCGAAGAGACCAAGCGCCGAGCAGACGGGATGCCTGTAGCTGTGATCCAAAGCACTCCCTCAAGCCAGCTCCACCGCACGGTATTCCACTATAACGAGCGGAACCAAGTGATCCAAACTGACCATTTCGATGCTAATGACACATACATCTACAGCCTTTATGCCGAGTTTGACGAAAGGGGAAGAATCATCACCCAAACAGACCCTTTCGGGCGCAAAACCCACATCACCTACGACCCCTTTAATAATCCTCTCACCACGCATATAGAAGGACTTCCAACAGAGGTGCGCTGTGAATACGATTTAACGAATCGCCTTGTCAAAAAAAGCACATGCGACTGCATCACAGGCGAAGAGCAAACTGAGCGCTATGAGCGGGACAAAATGGGGCGAGAAACCGCTCGGATCACCCCTCTTGGCGCCAAAATTACCTTCACGCGAGATTCTCAGGGGCGCATTTTAGAAGAGAAGCAAACACCAATCCGCACTCCTGAAGGGTGGAAAGCTCCCCTCATCATCCGAGAATATGACCCTCTCGACCGGGTTATTAAAGAGATCGACCCTCAAGGGGGAGTCACCGAAATTGACTATACGGCTCGTGGCGAGTGGTGCCTCAAAAAGTATCCCGATGGCAGCGGTGAAAGACGACATTTCGCTCTTAACGGCCAACTCGAGCAAGAGATTCACAAAGATGGAAGTAGCACCCGTTATACTCGGGACTACAAAGGAAAAATTCTCTCCCAACAGCGCTTTGACCTTGTAGGCCAAGTGCTCTCCCAAGAGACCTTGATCTACGATGGCGATCTCCTTCTCGAACACACCGATCCCCGCGGTTTTACAGCGCACTACTCCTACAATGAAGCTGGTCAGCTCCTTCAAATGCGCAAGGAAGATCAGCTCACCGAATATACTTACGATGCACAGGGGCGCAAAATCACAGAACTCTCTTGGTCGGATTCTCACCACTATCTCCTCAAGCGCTTGGAATACGATCTTCTCAACCGCATTATCGCCGAGCAGCTGGAAGACGAAGCTGGCAAAGTCTATCAGCGCAATGAAACGACCTATGATTTAGCTGGCAATGTCATCAGGACATCCACGCTTCTCTCCTCCACAACCACCGACTACGAT
>JAFEGQ010000066.1 GCA_018239785.1 Verrucomicrobiota bacterium | reverse complement strand
TACGCTCCCCCTCCGAGGACGCGATTTTAGGCAGCGAGATGAGGCCTTTCTTCTCATAGCCTATTCTGCTCCAATGCGCGCAAGCCCAAGAGCAGCCCGAGACTTCTACCTTACTTACCTTTATGCCAAGTGCCAGCCACCTAATCTTGACAACTGACATGATTGAATTTCGAAAGAGGTCTAATAAAATAAAATCAAATATAGAGCTGATAGGTCCAGCAAGAGTCATAAAAAAACGCAAAGAGCTAATGTTCCATGAAGGAGGGCGGATAAGTTGTAGAGTTTGCACCCGATCCATCGGAATGGGGATTTGCGAAATACTATATAATAAGTTGTTCAATAGGATTTGAAGAGGCAACATGGGCAAAAAAGGGAGGAAGAGCACAGCAATTGCCATGCTGATCATGTTGCCGAAGTTCGAGCTGAAGGCCATCATGATGTATTTCATGACGTTTGCGAACGTGCGCCTCCCTTCAAGGACACAGCTGTGCAGACTTCTTAAGCTTTTAGGGTGGAGGAGAATAATGTCAGCTGCATCTTGTGCTGCATCGACGGCTGTAGAAAAGGAAAGGCTCACATCGGCACTGCGAAGAGCAGGTGCATCATTGACACCATCTCCTAAGAAGCCCACCGTTGCTCCCCGGGTTTTGAGTGCTATGATAATCCGCTTTTTTTGTGCCGGTGCAATTCTGTAAAAAAGATTCGTCTTTAGAGCGCGCGCTTCAAAAGCGCTATCTGTCATTTGTTCGATCTCACTTCCAGATAACGGATCTGAGATGGTCATATTCAAAGATGCGCAAACATGACTTGAGACTTGGTAGCCGTCGCCTGTCAAAATTTTGACCTCAACACCACTTTTTTTGAGGAGGTGTAAGGTGTCACGGGCGCTTTCTTTAGGGGGGGCAAAAAAGGAGATAAACCCAGCAAGGGTCATCCCTTGTTCCTCTTCTTTGGTGAGAGAAGAGGAGGGGAGCGTTTTTGACGCAACTGCTAAGAGGCGAAATCCTTGCGAAGAGAAAGAGTCGATGAGTTGATTGATGCTGGTCAGGAGAGAAGAAGAAAGGGGAGATTTAACCCCATTGGCGTCTTCAAAATCGACGCAACAGGCGAGGAGAGATTCTGGCGCTCCTTTCGTGATCATTAAAAAAGAGGAGCTATTTTTAAGGAGGACAGATAAACGCCTTCTGTCGAAGTCAAAGGGAATTTCAGCCTCTTTTTCCCATTCTTGGATTTCGTTTGCTTTTTTCTTTAAGATCGCTTCATCAATGGGATTGTTGATTCCCTGTTGAAAGGCGCTATTGAGAATGGCAAGCGTTAAAGTGTGTTGAGAGGGCTGTCCCAGAGGATCGATCCAATGATCTAGCCGCATTTGGGCCTCTGTCAGGGTGCCTGTTTTGTCGGTACAGAGCACGTTTATCGCCCCTAGATCTTCAATGGCTGATAATCTTTTGACGATCACCTTCTTTTGAGCCATCCGAACCGCCCCTCGGGAAAGGGCTATCGAGACGACCATCGGCAGTAACTCTGGAGTGAGACCAACAGCAAGGGCCACAGCAAACGTGAAAGAGGTGAGTCCGTGGCGCCCATAGATGAGATTGATGACGACGACCAAAGGAATTAAGAACAGTGCAATGCGCATCAACAGGGATCCCAATTGGCGGATTCCCGCTTCAAATGCAGTGGGGGGGCGTAAGGCGCGCAAAGAGGCTGCAATTCCTCCAAGAATCGTGTTTGAGGCGGTTGAGGTGACGACAAACGTCCCTTCTCCCGAGATCACAGAAGTGCCCATAAAAAGGCCATTCGCAGCTTCAAGTAGGGAAAGAGCTCCGGGGGCGGGGGGAGATGGGTCCTTCTGCTCAGGAAAAGACTCTCCCGTTAAAGCGGACTGATTGATAAATAAATCGTTCGCTTTGAGCAAAATACCATCCGCTGGAATCAGATCTCCAGAGGCAACATGAACAATGTCCCCAGGAACCACCGCATCGGTCGCCACTTGGAAGGATTTGCCTCCACGGATAACTTGGCACTGAAGGGCGATAGAGGCTTTAAGTTTATCAGCTGCATTGGTCGCGTGCCGCTCTTGAATCAGATCGAGCAGAAGGCTAAAGAGGACAATGGAGGCGATGAGGGAGGCATTGACCAAATCCCCTAGAAGGAGGCTGATGATACTTGCGGCTAAAAGCAGTGCGACAAGAGGATTAGCTACTTTATGTCCCAAATCAGAAAGAAAGCGCCTTTTCTTTTTTAAAGCCAGCTGATTGAGGCCGAAGATCTTCTGCCGTTTTTCAATTTCCTCCTCGCTTAAGCCCGCAGGGGTGCTGTCTAAGGCTAAGAGGACATTGGCAGGAGGGCTATTCCAATAACACTCGGGTAAGACATAGGGCAGTTATTGAGCCTCGAGCTTTTTGAACTTTTCCTCAAGTTCATCGATCTTTTTTGCATACCGTTCTAAGCGAAGAAGGTGCATCCAATGGCGTCGGTAATCGGCATAAGGCATTGCAGGCTCTCCCACATACTTCCCGGGGGCAGTGAGCGATTTGATCACCCCACTTCTCGCTGCAATGATGACCTGGTCACCAATTTCGATGTGTCCACTCACACCCACTTGTCCGGCAATGACGACATTCCGCCCTGTCTTTGTCGATCCGGCAATGCCTGTTTGTCCAACGATGAGATTATTAGGGCCAATTTTGACCCCATGGGCAATTTGCACGAGATTATCGATTTTTGTTCCTGAGCCAATGACAGTACTTCCCATACGGGCTCTGTCAATGGTGGTATTTGCCCCAATTTCCACATCATCTTCGATAACGACATTCCCCAGCTGTTTGACCTTCGTGTGCTTGCCCATTTTGTCGGTGGTGAATCCAAAACCACACCCTCCGATTTGGGCTCCTGGTTGCAAGACGACTCGGTTCCCAATGATGCATCCTTCCCGAATACTGACACCTGGATGGAAGAGGCAATCCTCTCCCACCTCTGTTTTTGCTCCGATCGTCACATGAGGACCGATAACACTATTAGCTCCGATGATGACGTGGGCATCAATGACAGCACAAGGACCGATGGTCGCTGAAGGGGCAATTTTCGCTGATGCATGCACGACTGCAGTGGGGTGAATGCCTGAGAAACCAGAGGCAATGGGGGGGTAAAACTGCTCTACGACCTTTTGAAACGCCTGAGAGGGCTCCTCGACGATCAGATAGCTCCCTGAAGGCAAATCGAGATCTCTAGGGGCGATAATCGCTGCTGCCTTGCTGCGCTTCATGGCCGCTTGGTACTGGCTAAATGAGCCCCCGTAGGGATTAAGGGCGAGAAATGAAAGGTCTTTTGGACCTGCGGAATCTAAATCTGCGACACCGCAGATGAGGAGATCAGGGTCTCCTACAAGGTCAGCTTGTAGGAGATCGGCGAGTTCTTTAAGGATAAATGAGGTCATTGCTTCTCTTTGCCGTAAATCTCATCCATTTTGGCAATCACCTCATCAGTAACATCCATGCTCTTTTGAAAATAAAAAGCCGTGTCTTCTCGCACCACGAGATCAAGCCCATGGTTTCCAGCCACTGCGAAAGCGCATTTGCCGACGAGGTTGTTCAACTCCACCAATACATTGCCTTCTTGCTGCTGGATGATTTGGTAAAACTGTTGTTGTTGTTGTTGATACTCTTGGCTTAAGGTCTGAAAACGGACGCGGAGCTGCTCTTCAGCTTCGGGGGAGAGGCTGTCGAGATAATCGGGATCGCGACCCTTGCTTGCAATGTCGCGCAACTGCGATTCTGTTTCCTCTAACTTGCTACTGAGTTGTGTTTTAAGGGTCTCAAGTTGCGCTTGCTCTGCTTTGCCCCGTTCCGATTCGTTAATGCAGCGGCGAAAATCGACAATCCCGATTGAGGAATTCGCAGCTGACAAGGCGGTTGTTGTGGCGATAGCAAGTAAAATAGTTTTTATTTTCATCTGTTCCCCCGTTAATCTCTATGGGTTTGTGAGGAGCTTATCACACCCCACTAAAATCGACCACCGAATGAGAAGAAGAAGGTCTCAACATCATTTTTATTTACTTCTGCCACATTCAAGGGAAATCCCCAGCCGATCATCAAAGGCATTCCTTGCATGATGTCGAGGCGGAAGCCAAAGCCCGTGGTCCAGCGGAAGGTGCTCACTTCCCAAGAATTTCCTGAGAGATAACCCCCATCGACAAAGACAAAGCCCTCCACTCTTGGGAGGAGTCTCTTGTTGATTTCTCCTGAAACGAGCATGGAGCTTAAGCCCCCTCTAGGCTCATCGGGCCCAAATTGGGGTCCAAGTGTGAAGGAGCGGTAACCGCGCACCGTCGTTTCTCCTCCGAGAAAGATCCGTTCTCCGAGGGGGATTAGATCTCCATCTTGTCCCCAGATAGGCATAATGAATCGGTTGTCGGAGCGGAGTTTAAGGACCCCTAATCGACCTAAGGATTGGTAATAGACGTTCAGATAGGCAAAAGAGAGGTAGGAGAAATTCCCCGGCCATGCGGCAAGCTCTCCCTCTAAAGCGCAGTGATATCCGTTAGTGTGGCACCAGTCTACTGTGTCGTAGATGATGCTCGAGCCCCATGCCACAACGGGGCCGCTGGAGTTGGCCTCTTGGAGAAGCTTTTTAGCTTCGATGCTGGTTCCTGGGAACTTCTTAAAGGTTCGTGCTTGTGCCTTCTCTGCCTCTTGCGCGTTCATTACACTTTGAGTAATTTCTTCGCCCACCTTTGTCACTGGTCCTAATCCAGTCCGGGCTACATTGCCAATCGCCTCCTTCAGACTGGAGCGAAAGCCGCTACTTAGCGATGTGGTGTTGTAGCGGATCCTTCCATGAAATCCGAGGTTCACATAGCGGTCGATGGGGTAATTAGCGCGGGTGTTGACGCTCCAGTTTTTTATGGTGTAATCGTCCGAATTGATATTGCTGAGTGTCCGATTGAGATCGACCCCGACGACCCAGCAGCTATCGAGAAAGAAAGGCTTGGTCCAAGAGGCGGTGTAAGAGCGCTCTTTTTGGCCAAAATTGACCCTCAAACGCAAATATTCACCCCCTCCCCTTAATGCGCGGGGACCGCGCGAGATCAGGTTGCCAAATCCACCGATGTTGAAGTTTTTCTCGACAAGCTCAACTCCTCCAAACAGACTGTCAATACTGCTGGCTCCTCCAAAGAGGCCGATAGAACCGGTGCTCGCTTCTTCCACTTCAATATGGATGTCTCTGTAGTAGGGGCCAATTTCATCTTCAGAGGGGGGGCGTACTGGGTAAACGTTGACATTTTCGAAATAGCCGACGTTGCGCAAGATGGCTTCTGTTTGTTCGAGCTTGCGCACATCAAACACCTCTCCTGGCGTACAGGTGGTTTCGTGCAAAATCACTCGGTTTTGGGTCGAGCGGTTGCCTACGATGTGGACCAGGCCGACTCGGTATTGCTCTCCTTCGAAAATTTGGAAATGGACGTCGTAGATCCGATCGTTAGGATGGAGGAGAGGCTCGTAGCTGACAGCAGACTCAATGTACCCTTGTGCGCCAAAGAGGTTTTGTACTCGCTTCGAAGCTTCATGCAACTTCTCAGGGGAGTAAGGATCTCCCGCTTTGAGGCCCAACGCTTTTTCCACCACTTCATCAGAGAGGAGGGTATTTCCTGAAAATGTGATTTTCCCAAGATGGTAAAGAGGTCCGCGATGAGCAGTGAACAACAGCTCGAGCCCATTGCGTTTTTGCTCGATGACTTCGATTTCAACAGCTGCGTCAGCATAACCTTGATTATGGAGGTAGTTGAGGACGGTGTAGCGATCTTGTTCGACAGCCTCTTCGTGATAAGTGCCTTTTTGGGTTAACCAACTCGTAAGGAGGGAGTATTTTTTGGAATAAATCATTTCGAGCAGTTCTTTTTCCTCGGCCCGTGAAAATCCTTCGAATGAGATTTTTTTCACTCTTCCAGAGCGCCCTTCATCGACCTGTACGGCAATGGTGATGCTATTGGTTTGCGGATCGGGGATAATTTTGTAGGTCAGCTCGGCTTCAAAGTATCCTTTTTTTACGTAAAACTCCCGCAGGGCATTGAATTTTGAAGCAAATTCTGCTCGATTAAATACGGTGTCGATAGAGACATCGAGTTCATTGCGCAGCTTAGAGCTTTTGATATGTCGGTTGCCTTCGAAGGTGATCGCGCGGATCATTGGCTTAGGCCACAAGTTGAGGGTAATGAAGAGGTTATCGCCCTTTGTCTGCAAGGTAGGCTCTACCCGGTCATACTCTTCCGCGAGATGTTTGAGGTCCTCGTCGAAGTCGAGCTGTGAGAAGCGTTCGCCTACTTTTGTTTTTAAATTGGTGCGCACTGTCTGTGCATTTGCTTTGGCGACCTCGGCGGTTGCGTGGTGCAGCTCGACCTCCACCCCTCCAACTGTGAGGTTCGTGTAGGGTTGCACTTGAGCAAATAAGACGCTGGGGAGGAAAGCAAAAAAGAGGATCCATTTTTTCATAACATTAACCGTCTCATAGTTAGAGAGAGGCACTATAGAAGACGATCCGCTATTGTGCAAGGTATACACATCGTGCATGCAGAGTTGGATTTAGGTCATATAAAAACCTAAAAACATAGGTTAAAAGGCTCTTCGCCCTTGCATAGCACGAGAGAGGGTTCCCCCATCGACATAATCAAGAGGACTCCCAAGGGGCAACCCAAAAGCTAAACGAGACACTTTCACCCCCTGCCGTTCAAGCTGCTGCTTTAAAAAGAGAGAGGTGGCATCCCCTTCTACCGTCGAATCGAGAGCGATAATTGCCTCTTCAACGGTTGCCAAACGCTCCTTCAAAGAGGCAATCCGCAACTGCTCAGGCCCTTTTCCTTCTAAAGGAGAGAGGAGCCCCCCAAGAACATGATAAAATCCCCGATACTCGCCGGTGGCTTCAATGGCAAATACCTCTTTCACTGAGGCGACAACACAGAGCGTGCTAGAGTCGCGGTACTGTGCGTTGCAATACAGGCATTGGTTGTCATCGTTAAGACACCCGCAAATGGAGCAAAATTGGACCATGGTAGGGAGAGCGTCGATCGCCTGCGCGAGTTGCTGGAGCTGCTTGCTCGGCCAATGCAGCATCTCAAACACATATCGATCAGCTGTTTTCGACCCCACTCCTGGAAGAGCTTTTAGTGCCTCCATCAGGCGGCTTAAGTAAAGAGGGTAACGCATAGAACAGAAGATGCCTAATCAGTGTAATCTACGCAATCAATGTAATACTTTAATTGATAATACTTCACAACAATCTAGTTTTTCTGTAGACTGCTTCTGTTGAGAAATGGAGTTAATATGCGCACTGTCATCCGAGGCATAGGGTCTTACGTTCCGGAGAAAATTCTCTCCAACGCAGATCTCGAAAAAATGGTTGATACCAATGACGAGTGGATCATGACCCGCACCGGAATCTCTGAGAGGAGAATTGCAAAGGCAGAAGAAACTCCCTCTACGATGGGGTTAATCGCAGCCAAGCAAGCGTTGGAAGCTGCAGGAATCAAAGTGGAGGAGCTGGACCTCATTGTAGTCGCTACCTGTACCCCAGATTATCTCTTTCCCAGTACAGCTGCCTTAATTCAAGGACAACTTGGCGCGGTCAATGCGGCAGTGCTCGACTTTCAAGCGGCATGCTCTGGATACATTTACGGGATTTCAATGGCAGATGCTTACATCCGCTCAGGATTTTTTAAAAATATTTTAGTTATTGCCAGTGAAAAGTTAACAGCTTTTGTCGATTGGGAAGATCGAGGAACCTGTATCCTCTTTGGCGATGGAGCTGCTGCTGCAGTGCTTGCCAATGGAGGGGAAGGGCTTTTGATTGAGGCGATTGACTTGGGGGCAGATGGAAAGGAGGCGATGATTGTGACAATGCTAGGGGGGGGATCTTGCATGCCTCCAAGTTTGGAGTCTGTCGCAGCCAAAGCCCATTCTATTCGGATGGAGGGGAGCGAGGTGTTCAAACACGCTGTGCGTCGGATGATTCAGTCTTCTCTCACTTGCCTTGAGCGGGCCAAATTATCCATAGAGAGCATCCGCTGGCTTGTGCCTCATCAGGCTAATAAAAGGATCATCGAGGGGATCGCAAAACGGCTCGATGTTTCTATGGAAAAAGTTTATTTAACAGTGCAAAAATATGGAAATACTTCAGCCTCTTCTATCGGCTTAGCGTTAAAAGATTTGATCGATGAACATGGACTAGAAAAAGAGGATCGGGTATTGCTGACCGCTTTTGGATCTGGCTTAACCTGGGGCTCTGCCATCTTGAGGAGGGTGTAAGTGGTATTTTTATTTCCCGGGCAAGGGGCGCAAGTCGTTGGGATGGGGCGTGATTTTTATGACGCTTTTCCTGTCGCAAGAGAGATCTTTCAGCAAGCTGATGAACATCTTAAGCGCCATTTAAGCGCCCTCATTTTTCAAGGCCCCACGGAAGAGTTGACCCGCACTTGCAATAGTCAGCTCGCTATTTACGTCACGAGCATGGCTCTTTATGCCGTTTTAGAGCAGCAGTTTCCACGTCTCAAACCTCTCGTCTGTGCGGGGCATAGCTTAGGGGAATATTCGGCGATCACCGCTTCTAAACGGCTGACCTTTGCTCAATGTCTGCCCCTTGTCGAAGCGCGCAGCCTTTATATGAATGAGGCGTGCGAGTCTGTTCGAGGGACGATGGCCGCTGTTTTAGGGCTCCCCCAAGAGGAAGTAGAGAAGCTTCAAGGCCCCAACTTATGGATTGCTAACTACAACTGCCCAGGTCAAACAGTGATCTCTGGCACTCAGAAAGGGGTCGAGGAGGGGATCGAAAAGGTGAAAAAACTCGGCAAGCGAGCCATTCCTCTCCAAGTGCACGGTGCTTTTCATAGCCCCTTAATGCAACAAGCGGAAGAGCGTTTAAAAGAAGACCTCAAAACCGCCCCCTTGATCGAGAGCGCTATCTCTTTAGTGATGAACGTGCCTGGAGGGTTTGTCACTAAGAGCGAAGAGGTGCGCGCTTACTTGGGCGATCAAGTGAGCCGCAGCGTCCGTTGGGAGCAAGGGATTCGCGCTATTGATCAACGAGGTGTCCCGTTTTATCTAGAGATCGGATGTGGCAAGACACTAGCTGGCCTGAATAAGCGCATTGGGGTCACAGCTCCCACCTTGAATCTCGAAAAAGTAGAAGATCTCGATATTTTATCAGCCCAATTGGAGAAAGACTATGTTCCACAGTGAGATTCTTAAAGGGAAAGTGGCGATTGTCACAGGAGGCACAGCCGGGATTGGCAGGGCGATTGCTGAGCGTTTAGCTCTTGCTGGAGCCAATGTTGTGATTTTTGGTCGCAACCCCGAGCGAGGTCACGAAATTGTTGCAAAACTGACTGGACAAGGGCAACTTACCTCATTTATCGGCGTGGATGTCGCTTCGACTACTGCAGTGGAAGAGGCGATCAAACAGGTCTTAGAAAGCCACGGAAAGGTAGATATTTTGGTCAATAATGCCGGGATCACTAAAGATGGGCTTTTGATGCGCTTGCCCGAAGAAGACTGGGATGAGGTGATGGCAGTCAACTTAAAATCAGCATACAATACCTCTAGAGCTGTTGTGCGTCCCATGATGAAGCAGCGCAATGGGAAAATCGTCAATATTTCTTCAGTCGTTGGCTTGACTGGAAATGCAGGGCAAGCCCATTATGCTGCCTCCAAAGCGGGGTTAATCGGCTTTAGCAAATCTTTGGCTCGAGAGCTTGCCTCGAGGGGGATTTGTGTCAATTGTGTAGCTCCTGGTTTCATTGAAACGGCGATGACCGATGTCCTCAATGATGCGCAGAGAGCGGCTATTTTAGAGACCGTGCCTTTAAAACGGATGGGTCAGCCTCATGAGATTGCCGATGCGGTGCTCTTCCTTTGTAGTGAGAGCGCTAATTACATCACAGGACAGGTCTTGACGGTAGATGGCGGAATGGTGATGTAAGTGGTAATAATTAAAATAAAATTGCAGTAAACAAGTTAGAAATCCTTAAGAAAAGGAAAGTCTATGAAAGGGGATGCAACTATGTCGACTAGTCAAGAAGTCATTGACATCGTCGCCGAGCAACTCGGGGTCGATGCAAGTGAGGTCACAGCAGATAAATCGTTCGTGGAAGATCTAAATGCCGATTCTTTAGACCTCACCGAGCTTATTATGACATTTGAAGAGCGGTTCGGATATGAGATTTCTGAAGAAGAAGCAGAGAAGCTCAAGACCGTGGCAGATGTTATCCGCTTCATCGAACAGAAAAAAGAAGAGCTTGAATAAGTTTTTCCTCTAAAAAAAAGCCCTCCTTTTTAAGGCGGGCTTTTTTTATGACTTTTTTAATTTTATCAGACATTTAGAGGGAAAATGCGTGCAGTTGCGATTATCATTTTATCAGCCATTTCCTGCTGCGGGATCCTTTTTCCCCAGCAAGCGGAAGGCTCGATCGTTGAGATCTCCTCTTTGGAAGAAATCCAGAAGATCGAGCGCAATACTCTGATCGTCCTTGATATTGATGACACCCTGCTTTACTACCCTTATGATTTGGGAAGTGAGATGTGGTTTCGCGAAGCGTGGGAAGAGATCAATCGGCAGAGCGATGCACAAAAGCGGCAAGAGGCCATTGTCCGTTTCCATGAGATCGCCGCACTCCTTGCGCAAAAGCTCGACGTCGCCCCCGTTGAGGAGAAAACTGCGGCTATCGTGCGCGAGTGGCAATGTCAAGGCGCCTATGTGATGGCCATTACAGCTCGAGCGCTTGGATCTCCAGCTCTTGAGGACTGGCAAGGTAAAACCCTGGAGCAACTCAATAGGGTAGGGGTCCACTTGGGGTATTCTGCTCCTGTCATTGTGGGGCAGTTGCCGACGGATCGCCCCTCTTCCTATCGGGATGGGATCCTCTTTTTAGGTCCCAATAATAAAGGGGACGCTATTTTATTGCTTTTGGACCAGATGGAGACGCCTCCCCAAAAGGTGGTTGTCATTGATGACCGCAAAAGCGATATTGACAAGATGGTGGAAGCCCTTGTGAGGGCCAAGGTCCCTTTTTGCGCCTATTGGTATCGCGCTCAAGAGGGGCGGTATGCGCTTTATGATCGGAACAAGGCTGCTAAGCAGCTCCATTGCTTGCTTCAGTCCCAAGACGACTCTTCAATTGTCGCTGGAGTTGCAGCTCCTTAATTAGATCTTTGTCAACAGCTCCTGCTCCTTGAAGGAGGTGGTCGAGAAGTTCTGATAAATCGAGCACCTTTCCTTGGTAGTGTTTCAATCTCGGCTCTAAGGGAGAGTCGTCAACCAAGGGTAAAAGCTGCCGAAATAGGCGGCTTGGAGTCCCTTTTTCCAAAGATTCGATCGCGTGACTATGGACCTTTTCATTGGCGCTTCGCAGAGCTTGGCAAACAAGGGGAGCATCTTCGACCAGGAGGTGTAAAATCATTTCAAGGTGAGTCCAAAAGCGCTCTGTGAGCATGCGCTCAAGCAAATCGATTCCGAAATCACCTTGAACGTTGCTATGACTTTTGATCATATGGGCATGAAAGAGGATCAAGAAGGCCTCTGCTCGCTCTCCTTCGACGAGATGGCGCAGCTGAGTGAGATGTTCTCGTTTGAGCGATCTGCAAGCGATTAATCTGGCAGCAGCAGGCAAGGAAGTGTCGGTGACCATTGCGAGCAACGTCGGGACAGCTCGCGCTCCAAAGCGATCGATGATCGTCTCTGCTTGTTCCCGCTCCCGCCCTATTAAATCGGCAGCAATTACCACCATTTCTCTTGTATACCTGGCATCGCAAAGTCGTTCTAGAGCCCGAAGGCAGTGGCTGCGAAAGACAGGGTCTTTTGAGCCGATCAGTTCGGCAAAAATCCGGTGGCCATGGCGCCTTGCTGAGGCGTTCGCGAGATGCGCTAGGGTATTCATCGCAGTCCGTTGCACCTCAAGAGAGGGGTTCATGAGGAAGGGAATGGCTGTATCGAAGTGATGGGGTGAGCCGTGAAGGGCTAGCACTGTCAACCCGACGCACGCCTCTTCATCTAGAGAAGAATTGAGAAGTTCGCGCAAAGCAGCGAGAGCTTGTTCTCTTGCCCCATTGCTTTTCAGCGCTTCGAGGATAGCGCCCCCCCGTTCGACAGGGTTTTGGCTTTGGAGTGTTCCAGCGACATTCGCAAGAGCTTCCCAAAGAGGGGTGATTTTTGTCGCCGTTGAGTTGGTCTCTGAAGAGCGCTTCGTATTTTCTCTGAGGTTGCGCAAAATTGCCTTGGGATAGAGGAGCCGCAAGATTAAAGCGGCGGAAAAAGCTGCCGTTGCAAAGCCGAAGCCAATCCATTTCCCGTACCCAGAAAAAGCGAGCAGTAAGAGAGCTGCCACCACCATGGCGCCAGGCTCAATAAAGTTTTGAACAACAACCCTTAAGCGCGCCTTTACAGTAGCGGGGACAGCGTTGAGGATGAGGTGAAAACCATTATCCTCAAAAGCGGTGAGTATACATTCGACTCCCAAGAGACCTAAAATGGCCATCACTGGATGTGGCAGGTAGCTGCTTACCGAAAAGAGGAGGAGGAAATAACTGGCGGGGATCAAGGTGACGTTAGTGACACCAATGCGTTTAACGAGCCTGCCAAAACAAAAGGCGCCAAGGAACACCGTTCCGCAATAAGTGAGCCCTCTTGCCATTCCCAAAAATCTGGTAAGTTCGTTGAGATCGTGACCAAAAGCTGTTTCTAGCGCCTCCATGTAGCTGAATTCCATTAGAAATTCAGCAATGCCGATCATCGAAGAAAGGGTAAGCAAGATAATTGTAAAGGGAGAGTGCCAAATGCGCCGGACAAGTCCTTTTTCAGAAGTTGCTTCCTCTTCTTCAGGCATAGCAGGGAGGGTGCGCGTGGTTCGGATGATGAGGACGACAATAGAGGCAGCTAGGGCAAAATCGGTTGCAAGGAGCCAAAGCAGGCCTCGGCTTCCTAGGCTATCGATGAGCAGAGAGATGGTGCTACTCCCCGCTGCAAAGCCACAAATGAGGACAGCGCTGTAAAGCCCATAGTGCCGTTTTGCATCTTGCATGTCGTAGCTTTGATCGATGAAATTCCAAAGGGCTGCTAAAATTACGAAGAAAATGGTATCTGCGATAATTTTTGTGGCAAACCAGGAGATGGGCAGGAGTCCTGTAAGAGCGAAGATCCCTCCACTGCATAAAAGCATGAGGAGAAGGAGAGGGCGTATCGCGATTTTTCCCATCGCTAGCATGATCAATGGGGTGACCACCGCCATGAGTCCAGCAATTCCGAAATAGGCAAAGGGGAGGAAAGAAGTCCCCATCACTTCCAGAAAATTTCCATCTGCTAATGTGGTGCCACCGCTCATCCCTAAAGCGACGAAAAAAATGAGCGCCGAAAAGAGAAACGCCTGTCTCCCTTCGCCCGGATAAAGGTTAAGCATTCGATGCAGCATGGACCCTCTACCACCTTTGTAGTGAAATATTCATGCGATGCTGAGTTTCCCGCGGAAAACAGCATCCTCACTATAAAACATCCCCCCCCTTCTCCGAAGTGCTCTGGCACACAGAGAGAAAAAAAAACAATCATTTTTTGATATACTGCTTTCTCTAAGAAAACTCACATATCGCAGCATTGGGTATAACTCTTTAAGGAGAGTAAGTCAAATATTAAAAAATTCCTTTAAATATAAGATGGCTTATTGACAGATAGATCTTCTTTTGTTACAATCGCCATCTATTTTTATTGAGGTTTAAATGTCAGATCCAATGCCCTCCTCTACTGCGACACCCCCGTCTCTCGCCTCCTACCCACTCCTCCCTGTGGCGGGATTATCTTTTTTAGGTGGCCTCATTATGCATGAGCTCTTTGAAATGAATATTTACACAAAATGGGCGAGTTGGGGGTTGGGGGTCACGCTTCCTGCGCTCTGCACTACCCTATTTGGGGCTAACCTCTCTGCAGACGAGCATAATGCCAAATTAAAAGTACTTAATGAGCTTGCTCAGAAGAAGCTTGGAAAAAAAAATAATTTTGATCCCCCAGCAAATACCTCCACCGTCTCTCCCGTTGAGGGGATCGTAGGTTTTGTGAATCCAGGCAATGGTTGCTATGCAAACACGGCGCTACAAATGCTCAGCTGCATGCGCAAGGAAATCGAAGCGGTCAAGACCTCTAATCCTCTTCAGGAGAGATTGCGCCGAGCGCTTCTCAATGCCTTTGAGGAGCGGGACTTTCAAGCCTCTAAAGGGGTTGGAAAGGCAAAGCCTGTCTCTTTTTACCATGTCCAAGTTGCCTTAGATGCTTTGACCGTCTTCCGCGCTAAAGAGGCAGGGCTTCCTGTTGCACACTACCAAGAACCTTTTAACTTCCGGGTACAACAATGCGCTGCTGAAGTTGTCGAGTTAGTGGTCGCAGAGCTGGGAATTGTCAAATGGCAGATCAACCCCTTCCTACGTTACAAAGAGCTTAGGGATGATAACGGTCGACCCCGCTATAACTTTATAGAGTATGGAAAGTATTTTTTAGAAAACGAAGAAGATTCACAAGAAGTGAAGCCTTTGCGCGCTGTCTTAAAAACAATGCACACAGAGCATACGCAACAAGGGGTCTCTTCAAAGACGATTGGTGAATTTCTTCAAATCACGACTCGGCTTGCTGAGCAAGATAGAGAGAATGAGCTTTTTTCCACATTTATGAAGAGCACAGAACCAAAATTACCTGATTCCATTCCAAAATGGAATATTTCTGAACATCTTCTCTATGCTTTTTGGAAATGCAAGCTTTGGGACAACCCAACTCTTGGAGACGCTTCTGATCCTTTGCCAAACGCAGAGAACAAAAATGAGACTCCTTATCAGTTTTTAAAACATTATACTCTAGGAACTTATCGGGAAAGTTCTCTTTTAAAAACATTTAAAAATAACAGTTCACAGAAAAATATCGTTAAAAAACTTCTTGAGTTTGCTGCTTTTCAAAAGGAAGTAGGTCTCACTCATGCAGGGGAAGACGGTCGCAAGGTGGTTTCTACAAAATCTGTTGAGTTTGAGGGTTTGCAGGAGGAACAGCAAAAAAAATTGCAACAATTGTGGAAAGAGTTTGAAGAACTAACAAATCAGATTGCAGAGACATTAAAGCGACAGGATCAAAAAGTTATAAATAAATTTCTAAATAATGACGATGTGCAGATGGATCAAGACCCAAAGCGGTGGCTTGTCGGGCAGCGCATGGCTTTTGCTTACTGGCACATTAATAAATTTCACCCCCGACTGTCTCAAGTGCGCAATCCGGTCGCAGAAGAAAAAGGAGCTGCTTCTACCATCAGAGTGAGCCCGATTCACCGCAATACAAGTGATGTTAATTCCATTCAAGAGATGATCGATCAAAAGAGTACTTTAAAGCAAGATTGGGAAGTTTCTGCGCATCTGGGTTTGAATCCCCCTAAATTTCTTCCTATCTACTTCTCCCGCTTTGCATTGAGCGAACCTGTCGTGGAGGAGAAAAAAGAAGAGGCTAGTGGATTTTTTAGCATTTTTTTTAGTTCTAATAAATCAGAATCTGAAAAAACAGAATCCAAACCCGTACCACGCAGGGACAATATGCGCGTAGCTTACAAAGTGAAACCTGAGGCAGAAATCTCTATTCAGGTAGGAGAAAAGAAGCACGTATACATCTTAAATGCGATAGGAGCTCATTCCTCCAATTCAAGTGCTTCTGGCCATTATTATGGTTATATCAAAACTGGGAATCAATGGGTTCAGGCCAACGATAGCTCTGCAACCCCCAAAAGTTGGGAGAAGGTTCAGGAAGATGTGTCTACTAAGGGTTACGTTTTTCTCTATCGCCAAAAAGACAACTAGATCGAGAGGGGATACAAAATCCCTAAAGAGATGCGGAAGTCGCGCAGCGGGTAGTTAAAGGCGAAGAAGCGGTAAGAAGTATCGATCCAGAGTTCAAAGCAAGAGGGGATCGAAAGGGTATAGCGCCCTTGCACTTCTGCAGAACGCGTTCGGATCGGGGCATATCCGGTAAAAACACAAGGACAGGTGAGATTTTGGTCGCCAAAGCCGATTTCGGCTCCAGTGCCTAGTCTAAAAAAATGCCTTCCATACACATTCCGCTCGAGAAAAATTTTCCCTCTTAAATGAGGCCAGTCCCAGCGGGAGTTTGCCACAGCGGCAAAGGCCCAAACTCTCCATTTCCAGCGCTCTTGAATGCTGCAAAGCTCTTTACCAAGAGCGAGATGCACTTCGACATCAGCGTGGCCCAGGTGATAAGCGCCAAGCTCTCGCAAAGAGCGATGGGAGGGTAGAGTGATAGAAATCCCGGTCGTGAGGGAAAAGGGGGCCCCTGCGACGTCGTCAAGCCAGAGGTAGCGGGCTGTTGCCTTCCCATAGTCAAAAAAAAAGCGCTTCGAAAATGAAGAGTGCATCCCTTGCAGCTCGAGTTCCACATCCCAATTGAACCAAGGGCTAATCATGAAACTGCCCCAAACGCTATTCAGAGTATTGTTGTGATGGATACAGGGCTTGGGGTGAGCTGCTCCTGTGGACACATCGGGGTAGTGCTCTGTGATGATGGCCCCTTGCAGGTCTGGTTCGAAGAGGGGAGCAAACCAAGGGGCAAATTCGGTTGCTCCAAGAATAAGAGGGAAAAGCACTAAGGCAAGAAATGCTTTCAAGGGTCTCGTTCCATCTCTTCTTTGGGCAGACGAGCTTGCGCTTCTCCGCGAGCGGCCAGCCACCGCTCGGCATCCAAAGCGGCCATGCATCCAGAACCGGCAGCTGTAATGGCTTGCCGGTAGCGGTGATCGAACACATCTCCTGCGGCGAAGACACCGGGAATGTTCGTGTGGGAGGTGCCCTTGTCTACTTTGAGATACCCTACGTCATCGAGCTCGAGTTGGTTGCCGAGGAATCCTGTATTAGGTTGATGGCCGATGGCAAAGAAAAGCCCTCCAGCTGGATGTTTTTCCTCTTTTTTGGTCACGAGATTTTGGATGGTGACCGATTCAACCACCTCTTTTCCTTCTACTGCGGTACAGACGCTATTCCATAGGATCTCCACTTTTGGATGGTGTTTGGCCCGTTCTCCCATGATTAGAGAAGCGCGCAAAGTATCTCTTCGGTGCACAATGTACACGCGGCTCCCAAATTTGGTCAGAAAGATGGCCTCTTCAACAGCGGAGTCTCCGCCACCAATCACATAAAGGGGTTTATTCCGGAAAATCGGCATCGCTCCGTCACAAACTGCACAAGCGGAGACCCCTTTTTGCCACAGTTCTCCCTCTCCTGCCCCGGGAATGGGGAGGAGCTTTGCCGTCGCACCTGTAGCGATAATAAGGGCCTCTGCTTCGACCGTTGTGTCCCCACTCATGATTTTAAAAGGGTGGTGGGCAAGGTTGACAGAGGAGACATCTTTCATGACCACTTCTGTGCCAAAACGCTCCGCTTGCTTGCGGAAAGTCTCCATCAGTTTAGGTCCTGTGATCCCCTCGGGAAAGCCCGGATAGTTTTCAACATCTGTTGTGGTCATCAGCTGTCCTCCAGCTGGCCCAGAGTGGAATCCAGCAAAAAGGAGAGGTTCTAAGTTCGCTCTCGCTGCGTAAACGGCCGCTGTATAGCCTGCAGGGCCCGATCCGATAATGACGACTTTTGCTTGCTTTCTCATAGGGATTCCTTTTTCTTTAAAACGATGCAAATGGCTGTCGCGTAGGTGCGGCAGTGGCTGATCGAAATTTGTAGCTGAGGGTAGCCGAATTGGGCTGAGTAATCCTCACTCAAATGAGCGATGGGTCGCCCTGCATTGTCATTGACAATTTCAATATCGTGCCAACCGCGGCTTGACCCCAGCGCTTTAATCACAGACTCCTTACAGGCAAAACGGCCTGCATAACGAGGGGCGCTGTCTTGATATTGGTCGCAATAGGCCCGCTCTGTCGCAGTGAAGAGGCGATTTAAGAAACGCTCCCCATGTTCTTGGATGCTTGCGCGTACCCGCTCAATTTCAATGATGTCTATCCCTACCTGTAGATCCATCTTTATTCCTTTGCAAAAAATGATCGCAAATAGAAACAAAATATGCCATACTTCCCCCCATGACACACAAACAACTCGCGATTGCCTCGGCAGTCATTTGGCTTTGCATGGCCCTTTTCCTCCTCTTGCGAGGGGTCTACCTGCTACGCGGGGTAGAACACGGCATGGCTTACGGCATTGTAGCGGTCTTTCTAGGGTGGATCAAGGGAAAGTTTGTCCTTGAAAGGGTTGCAGGGATCTATGTGCGCCGGATCGAAGCGTTGCCTAATCCAAGTCCTTTGCACAAAATCTATGGCCTGAGAGCGTATGTTCTTTTAGTCGTGATGATGGCGTTGGGGATCACTCTCAATGCTTTGGGGGCACCCGCTGCCTTGCGCGGCCTGATCTTGGTTGCGGTGGGGTGTGGCCTCCTTCAAGGAGCGAGCGTCACCTTCCGGGCAACGCCAAGCCTTGCTCATCGAACTTGAAGATCATCAGTTAAAAACGAAAAAATCTCCTACTTTCACTGAATATTTTTTGAGTTTAGGAAGCTTCTTTAGCGTTTCTATGATTAAATTGCGATCGAAATTTTCGGCTTGTTCCGATTCAAAAAACAGCTCTTCTAGTGCTGTGAATTTTTCGAGAAACTGTGCTGAGAGGGAAAAATCCCCACAATTTTTTATTTTCAAGAGCTTCAGGTTTGGGCGACAGTCAATTTTTTCGGGGATGGAGAGGGGAAGATCTTGCAATTCGATCTGCTCAACGCGAGCTGGAATCAAGTTAAAATCTACACTGCCCTGGGAAGTATCAAATTTTTGTTTTGAAGAAGAATCCCCTGCAATAATCACCGACTTTAAATAGCCTCTGTTATGCAATTTAAGTTTTCGATTGATCTCGTCACATGAGTTAGCGATCATTCCAGGTAAATGGACCGGAGTTGATTCGATAGGCAGGTTTTGATTGATAGTATTAAATTTAATATCTAATTTTCCTGTGATGTAAGTGATGAGAGACGAGCGGTATGAAAGGGTTTGGCTCATCGCTAACCGAGCGTTCTCTTGATGCTCGCTCATTGAGTGGCTGTCAACGCAACCAACGAAGAAAACATCGCCTCGCCCGACTAAATTTTTATAGAAAGGAGATTCCATGAGTTCTTGAATTAATGCTTTCTTCTGCTCACTTTTAGTTGTTTCTGTCCTAGTTATCAAAACTTTCGCATTTTTGCGATGGATTTTTGCTCCATAGCGTTTGGCTTCCTTGATAAAAAGGGCAAGAGATCTGTTATCCTCAATGTTGAGACCAGCTTGGGAAGAAAATGCAAAAAAGAGGGAGTCTAGACCTGTAAACCCAGGTGAGGAGAAAATTTCCTCAGCTGCTTGTAGTTGCATTTCGAAAATTCTCTTATTACTTAGCCATTTTTTCTCAGTATCGCTGATGGTTGTTCGATCGAAGTAACCTGGTGCATCTACGATATGAAAAGAGTTATTCGGCCCGAGCTCAACGTTCCTCACCTTCACCTGTTTGGTATCTGAGAAGAGGAACGGTTGTATTCCGTCAGAGATAGCAAATCCTTGCAACACCTTGACGGCTGTTGTTTTTCCTACACGAGATCTACCAATTAACAATATATTATCATTGTGAACTTTTGGAGCAAATGTATGGCTAAAGCAATAACATTCGTCTAAATCAATTTGACAGCTTTTGTTAATTTCAAATTTAGGAATAGTTGAAAGTTGTTGATCCACGATTTTAATAGCGCTGACATTTTCTAAATCGGCGACAAGATCTTCATATTTTTTTTCAGAGTGATCGATTTCGTCAAAAACATTAAGAACCAACGAGATATTTTCTAGTTTTTTTGAATTTTTTAGCCACAAAGGAAACTGAGGAAATTGGCATTTTTCTAAGCGAATTTCCTTTAAATTTTCAAATTTTGGCTCACTTGCCCAAGAGAGATGAGCGCCTTTAATCAAAAGATGCTGAAGGTTTTGGCATTGGTTGAGTCGTTGGAGGTCAGTCAGTCCAAGGTCAGCTAGATCATCCCTATCTCCTTCAAGAGATAAAGATTCTAATTTACTGCAGTAGCTGGCAATTTTTTCGATCAATGGAGAGGGAGTTGTGTAACTGGCGCTGAAGTACAGCTCTGATTCCTTCGAATCGGCTTTGCCTCCAGTAAGGGTCTCATTAATTGAAAAATTTATTTTTTTTAAGTTTGTGTAGGATCTTAAGAAATCACCTTTAAAAGCGGAGGAATTGTTGATCAACTCCAACGATTCTAATTGCGCCCCCACTTTAGCGCCCCACAACAAGTTATCAATATCTTCAATTCTACAATCTTTTAAGGAAAAACGTTTTAAGTTCATTTGTGGTAAGCCCGAGTATGACTCTAGCTGAAAATTTTCTATGTTTAACGAAGTGAGCTTGGTCAATTGCCCAAGAGGAGCAAGGGACTCCAATTTTTGGTGCGAGCCTTGCAAAGATAAGCATTCCAAATTTGGAATATTGGATACAAGAAGCTTAAAAAGCTCTTCCTGAGCTGATTTGGAAAGGGTCTCTTCAATTTTTAAAAAAAGGTGGACTGGCTGCTCTCTGTTTTTTAGCTGGGCCCCTAGAATGTCAAATAAATTTTTTTCATTGGCCTCAATGGTTACGAGGGGTTGAGGAGGAGGGGGGGGAGAATCGTCACGCTTTGTTTGCGTCGGGAGGAGGCGGGAAAAGACGGTAGTTGCTAGGACGCTTGCAGCAGCTATAGATCCAAATCGCTGGGTAGAATTTAAAGTGGTTACATAACGTTTCAAAAGCATCCCAAAAGTAGCCGACGTAATCACAAAGCATGTGGCAAGAGGAAGGAAGTGATTACCGGCAGAAGTGTTAGGCGTTTCCATCTTTATCTCCTAGAAGATCTTGAAATTATTTTGCTCTAAATTCATTTAAAATGCAAGTTTTTGCCTCCCGACTTCCGCACTTTTGGGTAAAGGGCTTCTGATTTTCAATCACTTACGAAATTTCGAGGGAACTACATTTCAGTCACTGTCTGAAAACGCTTGATGCCCATAACTTGATAAAGTTTTTTGGTCACTACGCCCATCTTTGAGGGCATCCGGTATTTTTTTGGGGTTTCGCAATCATGGAGATAGCTCGATTGCACTCTCCATAATTCTTCTCTCATCGCCCGCATGCTGATCTTTTCTTTCTGAACCTCTACCCTGAACTCTAAATGTCTCATCAATGTAAAAGCCATATAGCAAATCAAAATATGTGCCTCTATCCTTTCAGATTTGAAGTGATAGATAGGGCGAATGCTGAGATTGTGCTTTTGAATTCTGAACGACTCCTCAATCACCCAAAGTCGACGATATTGGGATAGGAGTTCCTCCGCTGTCTCTTCTGAGCAGTTGGTGATGATGCCGTGAAACCCATCCCAAGCAGCATCTCGAGCAATTTTCTCTGCATCAAGAACTATCGAAGATTCTCCTTTAAGGGAGAGATATTTCTGGTAGCCTGAATTGGAAACAAGCTTCTTGGCGCTTTTACCTTTCCCTATCTTTTTATGGATCTTCTGAAGGATTCTCCTCCGATCCCCTTCGTCTTTCGCTTGCCGCGAGGGACAAAAAGTGACAATCAATCTCCTCTTTGTCTCCTCTAAGGATTGATCGATCATTGAGCAAGTTGCTTCTTTAGGAGATTGTAGAATCTTCTCCTGTAAAGAAGAGGGTAACGTCTTGAGTTTAGCTGCAACAACGTACTCTATTCCAGAAGCTTCTAGCAAACTGAGATTCTTCTCCGACATCATTGCCCTGTCTGCTACAAAACGCACTCTGCCTATGGACAGAATGGCTTTCCATGCTTCAAGGGAAGCTAAAAGGGTCGAAACATCGGCCGTATTTCCAGGAAATAACTGGTAGCCAAAGGGCAATCCATTGGGTGCGGTTGCTAACGCTAGCACAACTTGGGTCGAGTGAAATTTTTGGTCCTTAGAGTAACCAAAGGCTCGTAGTTCGTCCTCTGCAGTGCTTTCAAAATAGAGGGTGGTGACATCGAATAGAAGCACTTCAATTTTTCCAAAACAGAGTTGTTCGGTTGCCGAAAACACTTTCCTTTGCACAGCCGCTTTTTGCTCTATCAGGGCATCCATCATTCGATAAATACGGTCTAGGGCGATGTCTCGACCAAAATCAGCTGCAAGCACTTGTTGGGTTTCCATTTTGCTTGTAGGAGATGCGATACGCGCTAACACCACCTCCCTGAGGATTTCTCTGTAAGGACCACTCAAAATATGGTGAAAGCCGAGCTGATCAAACAGTGTGCCGAAAACGTCGTGAAACCCATCGACAATCCGCTTTTCCTCTTTAAGAGCTTCGATATTGACGAGGTGCTTTTCCTGTGGGGGCAATGGCTCAATGGGAAGAGAGTCCTTTGCGGATTCTTCTGGGAGAACAGGCATTTCAAACAGAAAAGGGCCCTCCCTTTCCTCCTCAAGTTGCCGTTTGAGGGCCAAAGCAAGTTTTTTCAGCTCTTCTAAGTGGGAATCGTTGTTGGAGATTCCGACATGCCTGACAACCTTTTGTTTTACTTTGTCTCCAACACGGTAGCATTCACAAATCTGCACTCGTTTACGTGAGGAATTAGCGATTGGCTTTGTCCTGACAAACATGACGCTAGCTAGAGAATTCTGCGAATACCTGCAACAGGAAATTTTATTGGGCACTACAAACCGAGCTTTTCGATCTCTCCTAGAGATGGCCACCTTATCTAAGGGTCAAAAATGCGGAAGTCGGGATTACCGGCAGAAGTGTTACGTGTTTCTATCTTTATCTCCTAGAAGTTTTTGAAATGATTTTTCTGTAAATTCATTTAAAATGCAAGTTTTTGCCTCCTTTGCTTATCGGAGAATTATACCAATTCCCGAATATAAAATCATAAATTGCAGCCACCTTTTACCGCGGGCCTGCGTTTTCGTTCTCGGCAACTGCATGAGTTGCGCTCGAACTCCAAACTTTGGCCCTCGGCAAAATGCAGGTGCACTTTATGATTTTATATTCGGGAATTGGTATTACAATCACTTAGCGTAAGGCAGATGGTGTCTGATCGCGATGGCTCGATAGAGCTGCTCTGCGAGTAAAAGGCGAGTCAGCTGATGCGTAAATGTTAAATTTGATAAGCTCCATTTCTCCTTGGCGACGAGTTTTTTGGGTAGACCAACTGGACCTCCAATGACAAAGGTGAGCCTTGCCCGTTCCGTTTTTTCTGAAAATTCTTCGCTGCTTAAGGAAATGCCTTTGACATCGAGGGCGATCAACTCTTTTTCCTGTTCGCACAGGAGAAGTAACTGCTCATCATCGCGGACAAAGTGCCACTCAAGAGTAGCCCAAGGCTTGAGCCGCTTTTCATACTCAGCTAGTGCTGCGAGAAGCCATGGCTCCTTTGTTTTTCCCGGGGTGATGATCCGAATATGTTGCATCTTGGGCCTTTATAGATTAGACTTCTTTTCTCTATGATAGGTGTTATTTTTTGGGATCCAGATCCTGTTGTGTTCCGTTTGCCTGGCTTAGGTCATCCTATTGTCTGGTACGGACTCCTTTTTGCTCTCGGTTTTTTCTGCGGCTACTTTGTGATGCGCCGGCTTGTCGAAGCTCACTTGCGCAAAACACTAGCAGTTGCTCCGCAAGAGGGTTTTTTGGGAGCCGCGAGCCGCTATACAGACCAGCTGCTATGGATGTGTGTGATCGGAACCGTTGTGGGGGCGCGCTTATCTCATGTATTTTTTTATGAATGGCCCTACTACAGCCAAAATGCCCTAGAGATCTTCAAAGTATGGAAGGGGGGACTCTCTAGCCATGGTGCCGCTTGCGGGGTAGCGCTTGCGCTGGTGTTCTTTTACCTCAAAACGCGCAGCCGTTACTCGACGATCAGCTTTCTTAACCTCTTTGACAAGATCATCTACCCAGCAGCTCTAATTGCTGTGTTCATTAGACTTGGAAATTTTATTAACCAAGAGCTTGTGGGAACGCCCTCTTCTTTGCCTTGGGCAGTCCTCTTTGGCCACCCAAGCGATGGCTCTTTGCCTTTAGCGCGCCACCCCGTGCAGCTCTATGAAGCTGCCGCTTATGCGTGCATCTTGGGCATCTTAGTTCTTTTTAGGCGCTTGAAGGCTCGCGAAGGGGTCCTTTTTGGGAGTTTTCTCACCCTGGTATTTGGCGCGCGCTTTTGGCTGGAGATCTATAAAGCTCCTCTGACTCAAGAGATCTCTCCTTTGTCGATGGGCCAGCTGCTCAGCATTCCTTTGTTTGCTTTGGGAATCCTTTTAGTGATTTGGAGCTTATTACGTGAAAAACGGGCAAGATTACCGCATCGTCAAGAATCTTGAGATCTCCTCAGCTGAGGCGCAAGCCTTGGCGCATTGGGGGCGTCAAGAGATCGAACTTGCAGAAAAGGAGATGCCGGGCCTCATGGCCCTTCGGGCAGAGTATGAGGCGAGCAAGCCTTTAAAAGGGGCTCGGATTGCAGGATGCCTTCATATGACCATCCAAACCGCTGTGCTCATCGAAACTCTTCTCCATCTTGGAGCGCAAGTGCGCTGGTCCTCCTGCAATATTTTTTCAACTCAAGATCACGCAGCTTGTGCCATTGTCGCTGCGGGCGTTCCCATCTTTGCCTGGAAAGGAGAAAGTGAGGAGGAATATCTCTGGTGCATTGAGCAGACTCTCCATTTTCCCAGCGGCCCCCTGAATATGATTCTCGACGATGGAGGCGATTTAACGCGATTGGTGCACGACAGCTATCCAGAACTCTTTGCCCACCTTAAAGGGATCTCTGAAGAGACGACAACAGGGGTGCGCTTGCTCGAGCGGATGGATCTTTCTATCCCCGCATTTAATGTGAATGATTCGGTTACAAAATCGAAATTTGATAATCTCTACGGATGTCGAGAAAGCTTAGTCGATGGGATCAAGCGGGCGACTGATATCATGATCGCAGGGAAGATCGTTGTCATTGCGGGCTATGGAGATGTGGGGAAGGGGTGTGCTGAGGCGATGAGAGCTTTTGGAGCGCGTGTCCTCATCACGGAAATTGATCCGATTTGTGCCTACCAAGCGGCTATGTCTGGCTTTGAAGTGGTAACGATGGAACATGCAGCGCCTCTTGGAGATCTTTTTGTCACGGCTACAGGTTGCCGCGATATTATTGTGGGAAGACATCTTGAAGCGATGAAAGATGGGGCGATTGTCTGCAATATTGGCCATTTTGACATTGAGATCGATGTCGATTATCTCTATTCACACCCAAATATTGAGAAAGTGGAAGTCAAACCGCAAGTCGACCGCTTCATTTGGCGCGCCTCTGGCAAATCGGTAATTCTTTTGGCAGCAGGCCGCCTTGTGAATCTCGGATGTGCCACGGGTCACCCCTCTTTTGTGATGTCTAACTCTTTTACCAATCAGGTGTTAGCTCAGATCGAGCTCTTCACAAAAAAATATCCCCCAGGCCTCCATCGGTTGCCTAGAATTCTCGACGAAAAGGTCGCTCGTCTCCACCTTGATCAGTTAGGGGTGAAGTTGACAACACTCAACCCAACTCAAGCTGCCTACTTACAGATTCCTGCGGAGGGGCCTTTTAAGAGCGAGAGTTACAGGTACTGATCTTGATGCAACTTTCGTAAGTGCTCTTGAGCCATCTCTTTAATTAAAGAGTTGTAAGTGTTATTGAGGTAAAGCCCAATTTCGTCCGTTAGGGCTTTATGCTCTTCATAACCTTCCCCCCGGAGATACCAAGAGGCGAGGCTACAAGCGTGCGATAAAGATTCAGAGGGATTTGACAATGGCATTGATTGCAGAAGCTTGCTCACTTTGTTTTTGTTTTAATTGTTGTTCCACCCTTCTGACACTCGTCATCACCGTCGAGTGATCTCTTTCAAACTCCTCTCCAATGCGCACGTAGGGAAGGGCGAGCTCGCGCCGACATAAGTACATCGCAATTTGACGGGGCAGGCTGCACTCTTTTTTCTGAGACTTCCCCATGATATCAGCTGCCTTAATTCCATAATGATTGGCGACTGCATCAATGATCCTCGCTGAGGTCATCTCGGAACCTTTTTCTTCTGAGATGAGGTCAGCGAGATAGGTTTGGGCTGTTGTCAGGGGAAGGGGATGTGTTTTAGAGAAAAAAGTTGCCTGTAAATGAGCGCGCAAAAGGAGCGCTTCAAAGGCGCGGATCGCCCGAGCAGGGGAGCTTTTGAAGGTTTCTACAAGAAAGGAGATCACCGCTGTTTCCACAGGAAAGTCCATTTTTTGGGCTTTCGAGGATAAAATTTGATGTAAAACAGAGGGGGAAGGGGGCTCAAGGGGGAGGACAATGCCCCACTCAAAACGGCTCACTAGGCGCGGCTCAACATACCGGAGCTCTCCTGGAGAGCAGTCTGCTGCAAAGATCAGCTGCTTGCCAGAGACATGCAGCGCATTGAAGGTGTGAAAGAGTTCTTCCTGAGTCGCTGATTTGCGGGAAAAGACTTGAACATCATCAATAATAAGGGCATCGACATTCCGGTAACGGCTGCGAAATAGCTGCATGGCTCCAGCTCGAATCGCGCTTACGACATGCTCTGTAAATGTTTCGGCTCGAGTGTAAATGACTTTAAGCCCTTTTTGGCGCAAAGAGTGAGCAGCTCCTTGGAGAAAATGGCTTTTGCCCACCCCAGAAGCTCCGCAGAGAAAAATAGGGTTAAAAGAGCCAAGTTCTACCCCATCGGCCAATTTTGTGAAGAGCTGATACGCGAGAGCATTGCCTTCAAACGGGACTAAAGTCTCTATAGAGTTTTGTTCGTTTAACTCATCAAAAAACAACTGGTAAGGCTGCTGCTGCCCCTCCGCTTTTTTCTTTTCCTTAAGGTTGCGGTTCGAAGCTGGCGCCTCTTGAGCTACGGTCAAGTGCACCTTGATTTTACGCCCATTTTTGTTCATGAGCTCGCTCACCACTTTAGGGCGTATCTGCTCTTCAAACCAAAGAGCTTGGAAGGAATCTTGGGCTTCTAAATAGAGATTGCAGGCATCAAAATGGACAAGCTTGAGGGGGCGCAACCATTTGTCGACGGTTTCAGCTCCCAGCTCTTGCTCTTGTTGTGCTAAAAATTCATTCCAAATCTGCATGCCACTCCTCAAACTAAGAGGAAGATGCCAAATCTAGCCTACAATCGCAAGAGATTATCTAACAACTTTCAACGCTTTCGATTTTTCGGAGGAGCGATTGAACTGTTGCTTGTCCATCTGGCGGTTTACTAACCACTGTTGTCCAATGCTGAGGAGCATGGAACTCATAAAATAGAGGCAAAGTCCTGAGGGGAAGTTGTAAAACATCACCCCAAAGACAACAACCATCACGTTGCTCATGGTCCGTTGTTGTTTTTGTTGATCGGTCCAAAGAGTTTTGTCCTTAGGGAGTCCAGAGGCAAAACGTTGCTGCAACAACATCACACCGGCCAAAATAATGGGAAGAAGGTGGAATTCAGTGCCAATAAAGAAAATAGGCGTTGCCCAACTGAAAAGAACATCCGGCGCTGTCAAATTGTCGATCCATCCAGGGATAAACCCAGCACCTCGTAGCGAATAGGTGGATCTCAGCAGATCAAACATTCCGATTAAAAAGGGCATTTGGATGATTAGGGGGAAGCAACCTAAAAAGGGGTTCACTTTTTCTTTTCTGTAGAGGTTCATGACCTCAATCTGCCCTTTGCGAGGGTTTTTCTTATTCTTTTTTTGGATCTCCTGAATTTGAGGCTGGATCAGCTGCATCCTCTTCATCGAACGCATCCCCCAAGAGGCCAAGGGGTAGAGCATCAGGCGCAGCACAACGGTCAAGAGGATGATCGAAAAGGCCCATGAATGGGTGAGCCAATAGAAAAATTGCATGATCAAGAGTAAGAATTTCGAAAAGGGGCGGGAGATGAACTTGAAATAACCATGAAAAGAGCGGCTATCGAGAAAATCAGGATTTTGACCAGTCAGGGGATCTGTGTAAACAGCATCGAGCTTTTTCAGCAGTTCTTTATCGAGCGGACCTGCAAAAACTCGCATTTCCATATGCCCTCCTTGAGGAGCTAAAGGCAAGGCGGTGAGATAGCCAAAGAGACGGTCGGCCTTGTAAAGCTGATGCTCTGCATCGATCACGACCAGTCTCGAGAGGAGCTCTTGCCCCAAGACATAGTCGGCTCGGTAGCCTCCCCCGATCTGATTTTGAGGATTGAGCAAAATTCCAAAGTAACCATTGGAGTTGACAATCCATTGAGGGTGCCCCGAGCTGCTCAACACCGACTTGCCCGCTTTGGGGGTGGGGCCGCTTTCTACTTCCCCCTTATTGCCGCGCAAAGTGCGGTATTTGAGGCCATTCATTGGACGGCCACTCATCAGTTCTACGTCGGGAACGCCGCTTGTCAACCATAGCCCTTGCGTCCATTCGCGCTCTCCATCGACGTCAAGTGTAAGATGAAGCATATAGGGCTCTTCGTTTGGATTGGAGGCTAGGGAAAACGTTTTCCGGATGGTGCGACGTCCTTGCTTTGACTCAAAGATAATTTTATTTTTGTCGAAATGAACCACTTCATAAACTTGGGTGGCCATTTCCGGGTATTTAGAGACGATATTCAATGCATAAAATTTGGGGTCCACTACAGAAAGACGCTCCCCCTTTTCGCCAATGATGGGGCGCCGCAGCAGGGGATAGTAGCCACCAACGGCTCTTTTTTCTCGCAATTGGGGAGAGGTGGGGGAGGCGCCAGGAATAAAGTAAGAGTTAATTGGATAGCGATCGTTATTGGGATATCTCTGTTCCATGGTGCGGTCTAACCCAATTTCGTTGACCAAACTGACGCTGTTTTGAGCATTCTTGAAAGGCAGGTTAATTTCAGCGATCGCCCCTCCGACGTTCGAAAAGACCAATTGCTGATAGCTATTTTCGAGGACGTAGAACTTCTCCTCATTGGAGGAAACGGAGGAGGGGGGGGATGCTTGGAGTTCGACCATTTCAGCGGGCGCTGTTTCAGGTTCTAGCGGAGCTTCTGGAGCGCGGCGATTTGAAAAAAATAAATTTACAACAAAAAGGGATGCGGTGAGAGCGACGATAAAGAGAAGATTTCTGCGGTCCATTTTAATCCTATTTTGACATCAAGAGCTTGAAGATACCAGATTGGCCTCTCTAAATCACTTAAAAAATCGAGCACGGGTGCGAGCACGAAAAATGCAGTTGTTGATCTCAAAAATGAGATCATTCGAGTATAGTCGCCGGAGGAGGGGAACGTATGACGAATAAAGTGCTAGGCGATTACAACCTGATCAAGCAGCTCGGCCAAGGAGCTCTTGGGAAAGTTTATCTGGCTGAACATCGCTTTATGAAGCGCCACTATTCTTTGAAGGTCTTGCCTGAAGAGCTGGCGACCGATCGGGGGTTTGTCGCTCGCTTTGAAGAAGATGTGAGGCGCTTGAGCGCCCTTGAGCACCCCCACATTGTCAAAATTCACAATGTTTCCTACTCCCAAGGGGTCTATTTTCTGGTTACCGACTGTGTTGTCGATGAGATTCATGAACCGATGAACCTCGCTCAGTATCTTGCTCAGAGGAATTTGCAGTTATCAGAACAAGAGATCCTCTCCCTTTTGCGTCAGGTGGCTGATGCCCTTGACTATGCGCATGGGTCGACAGAAGGGGAGGGGGCGATTGTCCATCGGGGAGTGAAGCCAAGTAACGTCCTCTTAGGCAAAAATCGGCACCTTTATCTTTCAGATTTTGGCCTTTCTCGGATCGTCGGATTAGGGCGTATTTTGCGCCACACCTGTTCGGGACTTGCCGATGGGATTAGCATCCCTCAGACGAATCGACTCTGCAGCGCTTTTCGGGTGAATTACGCTTGTTTAAGTCCTGAACAGAGGAGAGGGGTTGAAGAAGAGGTGACCCCTAAGACGGATGCCTATGCATTTGGCGTTTTAGCTTACTATCTTTTGACCAGAGATCTCCCTGAGGGACTTTTTCAGCTCCCCTCTAAGTCTGTCCCCTCTCTTTCCTTGAATTGGGATGGACTCATCCAAGCGTGTTTAAGTACCGATCCTGAGAACCGGCCCATCTCATTGCTCGATGCGTTAGATGAGGTGGAAGAAGAAGAGATCCAAGCGCCTCGCCCTCAGATGACAGCTGTTTCTGTGCCGGCAGCGAAGATCCAACCTAAATTTGCGACGCCTCCCTCTTCTCCATCGCCTGCACTGCGCAACATTGTTGTGGATACTTCTTCTCAACCCAAGTTCCGAAAAGTAGAGGTGCCAAGTGCCATTGCAAAACCCCAATGGAGCGCGCCTGAAGCGACTGCTACAGCGGTAGTGACTCTGCCTCAAAGAGAAGTGGAGACAGAAGAGGGGCCTTATGCTTCACCTCTTAATCGCAATGTGACAGCCTATCAACCCGCTGTGAAGGAGACGCGCACGATTGAGCCCATCCCTACGGAAATGATCATTGTCCCTGCTGGCACCTATTGGCGCGGGAGCAACGATGGGAACCGCGACGAAATGCCCCGTCATTTGGTCCATTTGGAGTCCTTTGCCGTTGATATCCATCCTGTGACCAACGAGCAGTTTCTCCTCTTTCTCGAGTACATGCAGGGGGAAAAAGATGACCAAAATCACGATTTGATCGTCATGCGCGACTCCAGAGTGCGCAGGAGTGCTGGGAAGCTGCTCATTGAATCGGGTTACGCCAAGCATCCTGTTGTGGGAGTGACTTGGTATGGAGCGATGGCTTACGCCAAATGGGTGGGCAAACGGCTTCCTACGGAAGCGGAGTGGGAGGTGGCCGCCTCTGGAGGGGATGCTAACGTCCCTTATCCAACGGGGGATGCGATTGAAAAATCGCTCGCCAACTTTTTCAGCTCCGACACCACCCCTGTGATGAGCTATCCCCCGAATCTCCAAGGGCTCTATGATATGGCGGGCAATGTCTATGAGTGGTGTCAAGATTGGTATGGCTATAACTATTACGACACCTCTGAGCAGGAGCCCAATGCTCCCAAAGGGCCGCATCAAGGGGTCTATCGCGTGTTAAGGGGAGGGTGCTGGAAGAGTTTGAAAGAGGATTTGCGCTGTTCCCACCGCCACCGCAATAATCCAGGCACGGTCAATGGCACCTACGGTTTTAGATGCGCGATCAGTCAGTAATCTCTGTCCTCTTCGTCTGCAAGGGGAACATCTGCAGATCTCCGGCTGCTGAAGCTATTTTGCGGCAGCTAAGCCAGGCCCATGGGCTGAAGATGCATGTGGAGAGTTGTGGTTTAGTGGACTCGAAAGGGGCTGTTCCCGATGAGCGGATGCTTAAGGCGGCCCAAAGTCGAGGCTTTGAGCTCAGTGGCAAGGCGTGCCCTTTTAAATTAGAGCATTTTGAGCGCTTTGATTATATCCTTGCCTCTGACGCTTCGGTCCTCTCTCAACTCCACCTTAGAGCCAAGACCCCTGCAGAACGAGAGAGGGTGGAGCTCGTTACAAGCTACAGCACCCATTATCGGGGTCAAAACGTCCCCGACCCCTACCATGGGAGTGAAGGGGATTTCGAGCGAGCTTTGGATATCCTCGAGGACTCTTGCCTAGGCTTTATCGAAAGTCTTTTGTCAGAACTTTAAAATTAGCTCATGATCCAGCCCGCATAGTTATTCCTTTATGGGCAAATGCAGACATGTCCGACGAAGATAAGGTAAGGTTGAGAGTTTTTGCTGCTATGGTTATCGTCGAGAGAAAGAGGGGCGATGGAAAAAAAAAATCAACAGCTAGAGGAGCGGTTTTCTTTTCCCTTTTCGAAAAGGGGGCGTTTTTTCAACCCCCATCAACGCGGTGTCCCGCGTAAATTTAGGCATCTCTTCCTTTGGTATTTAGGATATTACAAAGATCGGATCGCTTTTGAAAAAGCCCCTTCTGACTTCATCTATCCGAAAGGGGAGCAGCTGCCTCTGGACGCAGCAAAGCCGACAGTAACCTGGGTGAACCACTCGACGTTTTTGATCCAAATAGGAGGATCTCATCTTTTGACCGATCCGATTTGGTCCAATCGATG